>CAZZML010000082.1:0-7150 GCA_964654735.1 uncultured Roseivirgaceae bacterium
TACGTACTTCAAATCTTGCAGAGGACATAATCAATTAATAGAGGTGCCCTTAACATACTTCAACCTAATTATTACGACCTCAAAATTAATATAGCATAAGTTAAAACTTGTAGATTTTTACCTCCGTCTTGCTTCGCCATAGCTTTGGTGAAAGCATAGCAGAAATGCCATTCAGGAGCCTATTGGTTAGGCACTATAATTTTTCTTTTAATCAACTCACCAACCATATCTCTAGCATACGAGTTTGCGAAGTTCTCTATAGAAGAGGGGTCGATAGTTTCAGTTTGAGCAGACCAAACCAACTTTCCTGTTTCTACATCCCAAAGGTTGGTCTCAATGTAAATATGCTGAGTAGATTCATAATGACCAGGCTGATACACATTGCCATACATATAGGGGTAGTATGAATAGAACGAGCCGTAATAACCATAAGCCATAGGTGTATAATAACCTGTACCTTCAACATACCTTGTTTCTTCTTTTTTATCAATTAATCCCATTGTTAAAACTCCATCAAATCCATTTTTCTTGAGAATTGCTTTCGATTCTTCAATATCATGCGGCAATGCTTTTCTATTGGGAGGAGCTATGTCGGAACCTGAAACAGAGGTAATCTTTTTTAAATTTAGAAAGTAAGCTACTTCATCTTCCACAGTGGCTCTCGCTGAAACATTATCTGAGAGACCCCAAACTAATATTTTATCGAATTCTTTTCCTGAATAATCCGGTGCTTTCCATGAGGCTGAAACTTTAGTTGAAGAACATGAAGTGGCAAATACTAAAACTGCAACTAAAAAAGTATAGATAATTTTCATAGATTTTGATTTATTGAATTACCAAAAATAATAAAAGCCCCATTCTAAAAACTAAAAATAAGGCTTTTATTATAATATTCTATATCATTATTTCTTTGTTGGTTGTAGGATTCCCTTATTAATAAGTTCAGTAACAACCGCTCTTGCATAGGCATTAGCTGTTTTATCAACCGTTCCCTGGCTTGTAGATTTTGATTGGCCAGACCAAACCAACTTGCCAGAATTCACATCCCAAAGGTTTGTTTCTAAATAAATCATTTCTGTTGATGAATAATAGCCTGGTTGATATACACTACCATACATATAAGATGAGTAACCATAAAAAGAGCCGTAATAGCCGTACGACATTGGGTTGTAATAGCCAGTTCCTTGTACATAATGAGTTTCTTCTTTAATATCTTTAAGGCCTATTGTTAGCACCGCATCATACCCTTTTTCAATAAGCTTTTTCTTGATAACTTTTTGATCTTCAGGTATTATTTTTCTATCATAAGGAAGAATATCTGCCCCGGAGTGCGTATTAACTCCTTTTAAATTTAAAAAATGAGTTACTTCATCTTCTACAGTGCTTCGGTTGGCTACATTATCTGACAACCCCCAAACCAGTACTTGCTCATAAGCCTTGCCATCAAAATCTGGTGCTTTCCATGAGGCTTGAAATTTTGTACTCATACAACCTTGTACCATAATGGCTAAGGCTATTAATAAATATGCTGTTTTTTTCATTTCGAGTGATTATTTAATTGGTTATCAAATTTTACCCCTCCAAATGCATATAAATATAGCACTCGGGAGTACCTGAAAAGTATGGGCAATAATACAATGTTTAAAAATACTATGATATAAATATAAACTTCAAATGGAGGATTGTTAAAAATAAAATAGAGCACAAACCATGAGGTTGTTACCATGGCCACAATCATGGCATAGGAAATGAACATGGCTCCCTGAAAAAATCCTGGCTCTCTGTCAAATCTCAGGTTGCAATAAGGGCAATGTTGATAGAACTTTGTAAAGTTCCCAATTTGCCACCATTTAAATTTAAACATGTTGCCTTCCCTGCATTGAGGGCACTTCGCAAGTAGTATCGCAGATCCTAAGGAGTTATTATTTGATGGAGCCATTGAGTAAAAAATTCTAATTGGTCATCGGCACACCATCAATAATAACCGAATCAATTACATTGCTATTAAAGGCATAAGGAATAAAATCTATGGAGGGAATCTCTTTGGTAATAATTATACTACCAGCTTTTCCTTTGGTGATACTACCGTGCGAATTTAGCAAATCCATAGCATAAGCACTATTTATAGTTGCTGCATTAATAGCCTCTTGGGGTGTCATTCGCATATTTACACAAGCCAACGAAAGCATAAATGGCATACTGCCACTTGGGGCACTACCCGGATTAAAATCTGTTGCTAATGAGACAGGTAATCCTGCTTCAATCATTTGCCTTGCCGGTGGGTAGGTTGTTCTTAAAAAGAATGCTGCACCCGGTAAAAGAGTTGGCATAGTAGAAGAACCCCTTAAGACCTCTATTTCTTCTTGCCCCATGCTTTCTAAGTGGTCAACACTTAATGAGTTTGTTTTAACACCTACTTGAACACCTCCAGAAACATTTAATTGATTGGCATGTATTTTTCCTTTTAGTCCATAAGATTCACCTGCCAGCACAATCCGTTCTGTTTCTTCGGGTGTAAAAAACCCTTTTTCACAAAACACATCTATGTAATCAGCCAACTGCTCTTCTGCTATTTTGGGCAACATTTTATTAACCACCAAATCAATGTATTCATTACGATCATCATACTCTTTCGGAATAGCATGTGCACCTAAAAAGGTTGTTTTTACAGTAAGCGGTGTTTCTTTGCCTATGCGCTTAGCCACTCGAAGCATCTTAAGTTCATCTTTAATGGTAAGCCCGTAGCCACTTTTAATCTCCACACAGGCAGTACCAAAACCTATAATTTCATTAACTCTTTTAAGTGCAAATTGATATAGGTCTTCTTCAGAAGTTTGCTGTAGTTTTTTTGCAGAGTTTAAAATGCCTCCTCCTTTTTTTGCAATGTCGGCATAAGACATGCCTTTAATTTTATCAACAAACTCTTCTTCTCTACTTGCAGCAAAAACTAAATGGGTGTGAGAATCCACAAAAGTGGGTAACACAAATTTGTTAGTAGCATCAATAATTTTACAACCAACCCTCGGCATATTGTTCATTGAACCGTAACCCTCAATTAACCCATCTTTAACATAAAGGAAAGCATTTTTGATAGAAGGCAGAACATCCATGTCAGAGCCGGCTACCCAGTTATAGGCACTAGTTCCTTCTCGAGTTTGTACTAACTCTTTAATATTGCTAATTAATAATTCCATGGAATTTTATGCAAGGATTACTCTCCTGTTTCGGTATTTATTGCTTCTACGGTTTGCTCTAGTTTAGTACCATAAATTGGGAAACTAAGCTTAAATGCAAAGAAGAATCCACTTTGTTGAATACCCGGCCGCAAACCTGTTTCAACGCCATAGCCCCATCCTAGAGTGCGGTTAAACTTCCCCTTTAATCCGGCTCTAAACCCTAATGGAGACTTCTTAATAGCCTCTAACGAAACAGTTTCTCCACCTATCAAAAGATCATCAATGGTTATGCCAGGGGAATAAAGTACATCCACATAGGTTGTCATCAATAAATCATCTCCATTGGGTTCCCAACGAGATTCAAAATCAACAGCAAAGTTTTTAAACCAGCTCATAGAGCCTCCAACATAAAAGCCATAGGCAGCTACATTGGTATATAACTCATCGCTAATCACAGGGCTCCCGTCTCCATAAAATAAGTCTAGTTGTTGCTTAGCAACAATTGCTGATAGTCCAGTTGCCGTAGTATAGAAAAAAGCCCCTCCTCTACCACCTACAATTTCACGAACAGTATTTTTAATCAGGGCATTTTTGGGAACAGTTGCAGCCCATTCGGTGCCTTTTAGCCTTTTGCTGTATAAAAGAATTTTGGATTCCGACTCTTTTGTTCTATCTAAAATATGGTAAGTACCACCAGCATCTCCATAAAAATAGGTTGTTATTACATTTTCATTAAATGCATTTCTATTAGCTGCATCTCTTGCAATATCAAACCTTGAACCGTAAGTAGTTCTGCCTGAAAACTCAAAATCAAGAATATTTTTATGGTAGTAGTTACCTTCCAATCCAAACCCGCCAACTATGTTAAGTGCTCCAATATCACCCACAATAGGCTGAAAATGAATGAAAAGCTTTTTAATATCATAAGGATCGTCATACGTAACGGTATATTTTAGAGCCTTCGATTTCTTTGTTGCTTGGCTAAAACCATTAACCGAAAAGGTCAATAGTAATCCAATTATTAAACTGCTTTTCAAACGCATATTGTTTTAACTAAAATTATAAGCTTCAAATATACCTAGCATTCAACGATATATGAAATCAGTATTTACTACTAGGCGAACCATTTATTCTTTTACCACATCATTATCCAAAATTTGAATATTATTATCGACCAATTTAACAATTTTTATGGAAGCATTTGAATTGGTATCTTTATAATTATACATTGGGCTAAAATTACCATTTTGATGGTATCCATTTTGAAAATATGTGCCATATTCTTTCAAAGACTCAGTGATTGCTTTCATTCCAAAATAGCCTCTAAAAAAATACTTGCTAGGTTGTGTTTTATGCTCCTTTATGTATCGGCTTGTCAGTTGCTTATACTCATGGGTTGAAACATCATCTACCCCTGAAATAGCCAATGTAACTCCTAGTCTTTCCATAATTCCAAGTCCTGCATTGCTAGATTCAAACCAGTTTCCTACACCCATTATTTTAATCGAGTCCCCCCGACTAATTATTGCTGACATAGTTTCGGTTGAAATAGTTGGGTCGGACGATGCAATAAATATATGCCCAATTGAATCAAGTGGAACAAGCAATGAATCAATAGTAGGTAGATGATAAGCATTTTTAATCTGCTCTTCAGTCATTCTTCTTGTTCTCCTTCTATCTACTATTTTTTTAGAATCTGTTAACCCGTCATATACATCTCTTCGATTATCAACACCAATTTTTTTTATGCTCTTTATTTTGAAAGAGTCTTGCTCTAACTCATTTTTATAAACGAATGCTGAAATGGAATCTATTTCAGAAGTACCGTAGTAGATAAAAACATTTTTAGAAATTGCCTGACTTTTCATATAACCTGCTGCTGCCTTAGCAAGTTGAGTTGCTGTTGCTCTCGAAAGAAAAGCATAAGGGCTATCGTTACAAATGGCGGCATTAGAAGAAGTGGGATTAAGGAAATTGATTTTTTCTCTCTTTGCAATCTCCTTCATTTTTTCCACAGGCTTTGGATAAATAGGCCCTAAAATAGCATCCAGTTTCCCTCCTCCACGTTCTATGCAAAGCCTCACAAGACTAGAATCTTTCTTGGTGTCAAACACCTTTAATGTAAACAACGTTGAATCGGTATCGTAAGCAGCCATTTTAGCGCCTTCGTATATGTCAACCGCTAACGACTTTTTAAGATATCTACCTGTGGCTTCTACTCTATCAATATAGAACGGGAGCATTATACCAATCTCATAATGATCTTTATGAACACTTGGAGGTATGCTGTTAATCTTTTCACTATCAATGTCATACTCTTCAATCAAAGACTTTAACAACATATCTGGTTGCTCATCTTTTGGCAAATTGCTCAACTCCATGGCATAAATTTCTGCGATTTCTTTATTCGGGTACTCATTATAAAGCTGTGCTAAAACATCTAATGGCTGGTTTTGTATTTGGGTTTTAAGAAAAATATTGCTTTTCGTTAAGTACGGTTCTGAACCGATTTTACTAGCATAAAGCATACCCTTAAACACTCCTGATTGCTCAAATCCAATACGAGAGAGCCATAAATAAGCAGCATCCATCTTATCCCAATTTGGGTACTTAACAGTTAACTCTAAAAATACATTTTTAGCATACTCCTTATCTCCATTTTGATAGGCAGCATTTCCTAAATAAAATTGAGTATAAGGCACTAACTCATTGTTTGCTCTCTTGATAAGCAAACTTTTAAAAGACTGTATTGCCAACCCATACTTACCCTGATCGAGTAATTGCTTCGCAGAGTTATAGGTTACTTCAAATTGTTTAGAAGCCCTTTGCGCATTAACACTTAATGTAAATCCTATTGCCAACCAGATAAAAAATAACTTTTTAATCATAGATAAATGGAAAAATACAAAATTTAAAACTTTCAACTCCCAACTTAGCCCTTTGAACTCTCTTAATTATTCCCACTCAATGGTTGCAGGGGGCTTAGAACTAATATCGTACACTACTCGATTAACCCCTTTTACTGTATTAATAATTTTATTAGACACCTGCGCTAAAAACTCATAAGGTAAATGTGACCAATCTGCTGTCATGCCATCCACACTGCTTACAGCTCTTAGAGCCACTACTTGTTCATAGGTGCGTTCATCGCCCATCACTCCTACCGATTGCACCGGCAATAACATTGCACCGGCTTGCCATACACCATCATACAAGTTATTGTCTTTTAGCCCTTGAGTAAAGATATGATCCACTTCTTGTAGAATAGAAACTTTTTCAGGAGTAATGTCTCCTAAAATTCGAATACCCAACCCTGGGCCTGGAAAAGGGTGGCGACCTAAAATATGTTGAGAAATACCCAATGATTTACCCACTCGTCTCACTTCATCTTTAAATAAAGTATTCAAAGGTTCAACCACTTTTAATTTCATAAAATCTGGCAAACCACCTACATTATGGTGCGATTTAATGGTTGCAGATGGGCCTCCTGTAGCAGACACCGATTCAATTACATCGGGGTAAATGGTGCCCTGTCCGAGCCATTTAACATCTTCAATTTTATGAGCTTCTTCATCAAACACCTCAATAAAGGTTTTACCAATCGCTTTTCGCTTGTCTTCTGGGTCAGTTAACCCTTTCAAAGCTTTATAAAACTTCGCTTTAGAATCAACTCCTTTTACATTAAGCCCCATCCCTTGGTACGATTCGAGCACCGACTCAAATTCATTTTTACGAAGCAAGCCATTATCTACAAAAATGCAATGAAGCTGAGCACCAATCGCATTATGCAACAGCACAGCCGCTACTGAAGAATCAACTCCGCCTGAAAGACCAAGCACCACTTTATCAGAGCCAAGCTTCTCTTTTAACTCATATACAGAGCTATCTACAAAATGGTCGGGCGTCCAATCTTGACTGCACCCACAAATATTGATGACAAAGTTCTTAATTACTTGTTGCCCTTCGGTTGAATG
>CAZZML010000082.1:7250-10094 GCA_964654735.1 uncultured Roseivirgaceae bacterium
GCCCCATAACAAACGCCTAATAATGGAAAATTACTAAACTGAGCGGGGTCTAATCTTGGGCTATCTTCGGTTCTAACAGAAAAAGGACTACCCGAATAAATCACTCCTTTTACACCTGCTAAATCGGAAGGGATTTTATTGAAGGGATGAATCTCACAAAATACATTTAACTCTCGTACTCTACGAGCAATAAGCTGTGTGTATTGCGAACCAAAATCGAGGATCAGAACCTTTTCTTCCATCGCGCAAAGATAAATAAGTTAATGGTTGATTAGTTATTACAAAAAATATTTTAATGATTTGCTAAGTAAGAATCAATTGATTTGCGTACAGATCCATTTGCTTGCAACAAAATTGCAGCTTCCTTTTTTGAGACATCTACTTCATCAGTTATCATATTGATCGCCCGATTTACCAATTTCTGATTACTCAATTGCATGTCAATCATTTTATTGCCTTTTACTTTGCCAAGCTGGATCATTACTGTGGTAGATATCATATTCAACACCAATTTTTGAGCAGTGCCAGATTTCATTCTAGTACTACCGGTAACAAATTCTGATCCTACTAATAGTTCTATCCCAAAGTCCACAGCCTGAGACAGCTCAGAATCTTTATTACAAGATATTCCTCCAGTCAATGCATTTCTTTTTTTTGCAGCAAGTACACCCCCAAGCACATAAGGTGTTTTACCTGAAGCGGCAATGCCAATTACAGTATCTTTTTCATTAATGTTATATTCCATTAAATCCTTCCAAGCCAATTCTGTGTTGTCTTCTGCATTTTCAACCGCTTTTCTAATGGCCATATCTCCACCAGCTATTATGCCAATTACCATTGTATCGGGTACTCCATAGGTTGGAGGGCACTCCGATGCATCTAAAATTCCCAATCTGCCACTAGTGCCTGCCCCAATATAAAATAACCTTCCCCCTTTTTTCATACGAACAACTATTTGTTCGATCAAATTTTCAATAGTTTCAATTTCTTTTTCAACAGCGAGAGGAACGGTTTTATCTTCGGAATTGATATTTGTTAGTATTTCCTTAACATTCATTTTTTCCAAATCAGTAAAATGGGATGGTGATTCAGTAGTAGTCATGTAACTATTTTTGAAAAGTTAAAAAATCTTATTTTTGCCATTCTACAAATGCTTCCATGGCTTCATACTCAGCCATGCCTAGCTTATCATAAATTTGAGCCGTTGCTCTGTTTCTATCTTCAGAACGTTGCCAAAATTCTCTACTGTCATCTCCTTGAAAAGCCACTCCATCTTTTTGAGATTGGTGTTTGAATATTGCCCATCGTTTTTTCAATAATTCTTCTGGGCTAATCGGCACAGCCATATCTATTTCACCTATATTCCATTCTTGCCATGCTCCTCTATACATCCAAACAACGCAATCTTTCATCCACTCTTCATCTTTTAGTTCATTTATTGCTCTAAAAACAGCATCCAAACACACCCTGTGAGTCCCATGTGGGTCAGATAAATCCCCTGCCACAAAAATCTGATGTGGTTTTATTTTTTTAATGAGTTCGGCTGTTAAACGAATATCTTCTTCTCCGAGGGGCTTTTTCTTTACCTCTCCTGTCTCGTAAAAAGGCAAATCCATAAAGTGCACATTTTCATCTTTAATTTCACAAAAACGGCTTGCTGCTTTGGCTTCATTTCTTCTAATGAGTTTTTTAATTTGAAGCAAGCTTTCAGGCTCTTTTTTAATGCTTTTATCTGAATTAATATAGGTTGCAACTTCCGCTAGCATATTTTTTAATTCAGCATTTTCTTTATCAAACAATCCATTTAGGTCGCTTGCAAAATCTAAATAATTAAAAGCGTAATCATCAAATACTGCTATATTTCCTGATACCTGATAGGCCACATGCACATTATGTCCTTGGTCAACCAATCGCATTAAGGTGCCCCCCATAGATATTACATCATCATCGGGGTGTGGGCTAAATATTAAAGATGTTTTTGGGTAGGGCTTAGAGCGTTCTGGCCGTTGGCTGTCATCGGCATTAGGCTTACCCCCAGGCCACCCGGTTATGGTATGCTGTAATTGATTAAACACATTAATGTTAATTTTATAAGCTGACCCCATTTTTGTTATCAACTCACTCATGCCATGCTCATTATAATCTTCGCTGGTTAGTTTCAGTATCGACTTATCTAATTTTCCACATAACCACACAACAGCTTTTCTAACCTGCTTATCTGTCCAATCAACAGAATCAAGCAGCCAAGGGGTTTTTACTTCTGCCAATTCTGCTGCAGCCGGTGTATCTAAAACAATAGTTACATTGGGATGATTTTTTAAAAAAGAAGCAGGAATTAGTTCACTTACTCTATGGTTTAGTGCCTTTTCAATAATTTCTGATTTCCCTTCTCCCCAAGCCATTAAATAAACTTTTTCTGATTTCATAATGCTACTAATACCCATGGTTAAGGCATTATGAGGCACATTATGAATACCATTAAATGCGGGGGCAGCATCAATTCGGGTTAGGTTATCGAGTGTAACCAAGCGTGTTGCTGAATCAAGGGCAGAACCTGGCTCATTAAAGCCTATATGCCCTGTACGGCCAATCCCTAATAATTGAATATCAATTCCGCCAGCAAGTTGAATTTGATTTTCATAAGCTACACAGTAATTACTCACATCTTCTAAATCAATTTTACCTTTCGGAATGTGAATATTCTCTTTTTTAATATTAATGTGGTTAAAAAGATATTCATTCATAAATCGATGATAGCTCTGTTTGCTTTTCGGGTCTAATCCGTAATATTCATCGAGGTTAAATGAAACTACATTTTGAAAACTAAGACCATCTTCTTTGTGC
>CAZZML010000083.1:0-10036 GCA_964654735.1 uncultured Roseivirgaceae bacterium
TGACTGAATGACATCATATTATGGCTTGTAATAGATTTTCCTTGCGGATTTAAGGCATTAAGTATTATAACATAAATTTGCAATCAAATAAACCACTATGGGGAAAACTGCAATCAATATCATCAATCAAATACAACACCTGAAAGATAGAGGTATGGATTTGGATTATGAAGAATCCAAAATCAAAGAGTTTCTATTAGATATTGGCTATTATCGTTTAGGATTTTACTGGAATCCCTTTGAAAAGGATGATGAGCACAATTTTATTGATGGCACAAAATTTTCAACCGTTATAAAACTTTACTACATGGATGTAGATTTAAGAAACATCCTATCAAGGTACATAAACCGTATTGAAATAAACTTTAGAACTAAGCTAGTTTATTATGTTTCTAATGCAAATAAAAACTCTCCAACGTGGTTTGCAGACCCAACTATTATAGGCTCTGATTTTACTGGTGGGATTGATAATTATTATACTGATAATTTTAAACATTATAATAAAACTATAAAATCTCACCACGCTAAATATGCCCCTGCTTGGAAAACACTTGAATTTTTCACTTTTGGCACTATTTCTAATATTTATAAAAATGTGAAGGATGAAGAAATAAAAAAAAGAATTTCAAACAAGTTTGGCGTAATTAGTTATTCAAAATTTAAAAACTTACTCGAAACAGTTATTTTAATGCGAAACATTTGTGCTCACGGTGATGTATTATTTGATTTAAAAATTCCCAAAGCAATTGCTGTTATCCCCGATTTTAACTTTAATAATGGCGATAGAAGCTCATTAGATTCGTGTATAAAAGTGATATACTATTTTTTGGGTCAAATTTCTGTAAACCGTCAATTGGATATGAAAAGAGATATTGAGGGAGTTTTTGAGGGAGTTAAAGACAACCCTGACTTAAAAGAAATCGTTATAGATTATATTAATTATGATTATCACATTTTGCTAACATAGAAGTATTTCGTACCTTTGTGGCATAGTGCACTGCTATTCATTTATGCTTTAGTTTCTGCACTCAAAAATAATAAATATAAAACCTAGGCTTTGCCCTAGGTTTTTTGCTTTAGTTAAATAACCAATTAACTTTTCTCACTCTTAACAAAATTACTGTCAACCTCATAGAGCACGTTTAAATATTGCGGACAAGCCGCAATACTTAACCTGAATTAATCAGGTTAGAACAATAATAATTTATTAATTTTTCGAGGAGCCTTTTTTTGTACCATTAACTAACTGGTTATTAACTAAAAAATAATCTTATATTTATGACCCTTAATCATCTATTTCTATGGCGTTAATTGGGTACTCCCTTTTATTATTTCTTTCATTTTACATTTTAGCAGAAATCGGAGATAAGTATTTTGTTCCTTCTCTCGATAAAATATCAAAAGCATTAAACCTATCTCATGATATGGCTGGAGCCACTTTAATGGCTGCAGGCTCCAGTGCACCTGAAATTTTTGTAGCTATAATGGCTCTTTTTAAGCCGGGCGACCATGGCGACTTGGGTGTTGGCACCATTGTGGGGTCTGCCATATTTAATTTGCTAGCCATTATTGGTGTGGCCGGCATTGTTAAAAAATCGGTAATTGCCTGGCAGCCTGTTATTCGAGATTTACTTTTTTACGCCATTTCTATTATTGCGTTTTATATCGTATTGGTAAATGGTAGGGTTACAATTTATGAATCCATTGTGTTTATTTTGATGTATGGGGTGTATGTGTATTCAGTAATAAATTGGAAAAAATGGTTTAAATATGAGGAAGTAGATATAGAACCTGTTTATCATAAGGAGGTTAAATCGAAATATTGGTGGAAATCTATTTTTAAACCTATTGATTTAGTAATTAAGACACTTATTCCAAGACCAGAAAAGTACATTCTTGTCTTTTTTATCTCCATACTGCTAATTGCTGCCACTTGTTGGGTGCTGGTGGAAAGTGCTATTCATGTTTCTGCCATTTTAGGCGTACCAGAAATGATTATTGCACTTATTATTTTAGGGATTGGCACTTCTGTGCCCGATATTGTTTCGTCTGCCATTGTTGCCAAACAGGGCCGTGGAGGCATGGCGGTAAGTAATGCAGTTGGCTCTAATATTTTTGATATTTTTATTGGGCTTGGTTTGCCTTGGTTATTAAAAACCGTTCTTTATAATCAAAATATAGCTACCAATAAAGAGGGTTTAGAAGTAGCAGTAGGGCTTTTACTGGGTTCGGTACTGCTAATTTTATTTGCACTAATGTATAAAAAATGGACTCTTAATAAAGGCTTAGGCTATGCACTCATTTTACTGTATATCCTTTTTGTGGTGTACGAAATAGTAGATCTCTACGTTCTTTAAGATAAATCATCAAAAGCTATCTTTTTACTTCTGAGAAGAAATCAAAATTCTTTTTTACTCTTCTTACAACCCTTTCCTTTTTATATTGACTATCTTTTTAGGAAACGATAAATTATTGGTTGACAAGCAAATTGATATCCACCACCATCTGGTTGAAGAAAGCTTAGACGGCAGCACAAAGGCGCAATATGAGCTGTATAAGTTATATGCAGGAGCAATGTTTTATACCTGCTATAATTTTATGCACAATCGTGAAGAAGCTGAAGATATGTTGCAGGAGGCCTTTAGTGAAGCTTTTTTAACCTTGCATCGTTTCAGATTTGAATCAAGTTTTGGCACTTGGCTTAAACGGATTGTGATTAATAAATGCATTAATGAGATTAAGCGAAAAAAGACTGATTTATTGTTTTCTGACGAAATGGAATCTTATGAAGGTTCTTATACTGATGAAGAATCAGATTTGCCAAATATTGACTTAGTAATGGTAAAAGAAGCGATGACCGAGTTGCCCGAAGGAGGGAGAGTGGTATTTCAACTCTATTTATTAGAAGGCTACGACCATAGAGAAATTGCAGAAATATTGGGAGTGAGCGAATCAAATTCCAAAACCCAGTACCGAAGAGCAAAAATGAAAATGAAAGAATTATTAAAAGATAGAACGTGATGAAACCAGATAAGCTCGAACAATTTATCCTTGATAATAAAAAAGGTTTTGCTCCCCCTTACCCAACGCCAGATGTTTGGGAAAAAGTTAAAAAACGTGAACCTGAAAAAAAGCAAATCTATATCAATTGGAGCTATTTGGCTTCGAGAGCTGCTGCGGTGGCAGTTATTTTTGTGGCCTCTTATTATTTTCACGAGTACCGGTATTCTTTAAAAGAAAGTAACTCTATAGCAATAACGGGTGTTGTAGATGAGATGTCTCCAATGTACCAAGAGTTGCAAGAAGCCGAGCTTTACTATTCTTCTCAAATTAATTATAAGAAAACGGAGCTTTTTAGTTTAACCTCTGACTCTCCAGAATTGCAACAAGATATTACCACTGAACTTGGCGATTTGGATGCTATTTTATTAGAGTTAAAAGAAGATTTAAAGGATAATGCAGATAATCAAGAAGTAGTTGAGGCTATGATTCAGAATTATATGTTAAAGCTTGAAATCTTAGAAGATATGCTTCGTCAAATTGATAGAAAAAATAACAAAAATGATAATGAAACAGCATACTCTATATAAATATATTCTCCTACTTGGGTTTGTGTTATCCGGGTTTTCAATGTATGGGCAGGCATATCGCAAAAATAAAAGTATGACCAAGTCGTTTGGCATTGAGCAAAACACAGAGCTAAATGTGAGAAATAAGTATGGCAGAGTTCAACTTATAAATTGGGAAAAGGATTCTGTAAAATTTGAAATTTTAATGGAGGTTCATAATAAAAAAGAGACCAAGGCCATTGCTATTATAGAAGATATTCAAATTGGGTTTATGTCGTCAAAGCATTATTTAGAATCTAAAACTTCGTTTATTGGCGAAGATAATTTTTGGTCGGATGTTAAGGATAAAACGGGCAATGTGTTTTCTAGTGATAATAAAATCTCTATCGATTATAAAATTTACCTGCCAGCCAATATGGCTGTAACAATAGAAAATAAATATGGAGATGTTTTGTTGGACGACCACCTGGGAAATATGACCATTACGCTTTCTAATGGCGATTTAAAGGCATATTACTTAGGGGGCTATACTATTCTTAATTTAGAATTTGCCTATGCTAATATTAAGAAAATGGAGTCGGGGCAGCTAAATCTTGGCTACCATTCTGAGCTTCAATTAGGTACTGCCGATGAGCTTAGGCTTAATAGCAAATCATCTAGGGTAAAAATTGACAACGCAGCCAAGCTGGAAATTAAGTCGCATAGAGATAAGTATAGTGTTAAAACTGTGGGGCTTTTTAAAGCAACCAATTCTTACACCTATTTAGAAATTGGAAGCTTACAAAACCAGCTTTCTATTACTGCTAAGTATGGCGATATTGATATTGAACAGATTGAAAAAGAGGTTATTTCTTTAAGTTTTGAAGTAGATAATACAGATATAAATATGATACAGCCTGTTTCTTCATCATTTAACTTTGAACTGATTTATAACGAAAGAGCCGGGCTCTATTTTCCGAATCCCCTGAAAAACAAAAAAACCACACTAGAAAACGAAAAAGAAAAGCTTGTAAAAACAACGGGCACTCTTGGGGATACAAACTCAAAGCCAATAAAAGTAAAGGCACTTATAAAATCAGGAAATATTCGAGTTAGCAAAAATTAATTCAAATAATTACAACCCTTGAATAAATTACTTGTCAATAGTTATCAGATTAAAACATATATAATAATGCAAACATTAAAACTCATACTCGCAACATCACTCATACTCGTAATTTCTTTAAATGTTACGGTGGCACAAGACAACCAAAATGAATTTACCTCTGTTTTTAAAAAGGAAGAAGGGCGAACAGAGCACGGTGGCTATGGAGCCATAAGCTTTGGCTATACCAGCATAGATGGGAAACCAGCCTTACAAACAAGCATTAGAGGTGCGTGGGTTATAGATCATAACATAGCACTTGGCTTTGCTGGCTATGGCTTTATGAATAATCTTGAAAAAACAAACAACATAAATGAGTACTATTTAGGTGGAGGGTATGGAGGGTTTTATTTTGAACCAATTATACTTCCTAATTCTCCTATTCATGTTTCGTTTCCAATTTTAGTTGGAGGTGGAGGTATCACTTCCATCCCGCAAAACTATTGGGATTATAATTATGAAAATTTCCATAGTGATTATGATGTGTTTTTGGTGTTTGAGCCAGGTGTTGAGCTGGAAATAAATATGGTGAAGTTTTTTAGAATAGGCTTAGGGGCCTCGTATAGGTTTACCAATGGTGTAGTATTAAATCACGCTACTGATTTACAGGCGCCAGTACCCCAAAATGTACTTGATGGCTTTAACTTTTACCTTAATCTAAAGTTTGGCAAGTTTTAAGAGTCTTCAATTATCATTTTAAACCCAACTCCATGGTGGTTGAGAATATTTGCCCCCTCAGCCTCTTTCAAATATTTACGTAATTTAGAAATAAACACATCTAAACTGCGCCCCATAAAATAATCGTCATCACCCCAAATTTGGTTAAGAATGGCTTCTCGTTTTAAGAGTTTGTTTTTATGTTTAAAAAATAGGGCTAGTAAGGCCGTTTCTTTTTGAGTAAGCTTAAATTCGGTATCATTAACCACTAAAGTCAGGCTTTGAGTATTAAAAACAAGGTTTCTAAATGAATGGATGGGTTCTGGTTTTGCAATTTCTTTTTGTGACCTATTCAGAAACACTTTTATTCTATAAAGTAGCTCTTTAAAATTAAAAGGCTTGGTTATATAATCGTCTCCACCATGTTTAAATCCGTTGAGTATATCTTCTTTCATCGATTTAGCTGTTAAAAACAGGATGGGTGTATTACTATCCTTGCTTCTAATATGTTCGGCACAACCAAAACCATCTAGTTTAGGTAGCATTACATCTAAAATACAGAGGGCATGTTTGCCAGGGGTAAAAACGGAACACCCTTCCTCTCCATCGGTGGCCAGCGTAATTTGATACCCTGCTTTTTCAAGGTTGTCTTTTATTACAAAAGCTAAACTTTCATCGTCTTCAACCAATAAAATATGTGTGTTATTACTCATTTTTAAAATTCATGCTAAAAGTGCTACCATTACCAACACTGCTTTCTGCCCTAATAGAGCCACCAAACTCTTTGGTCATTAATTTAACATAGCTTAGCCCAATACCAAATCCTTTGGCGTTATGCAGGTTGCCTGTTCCTACCCTATAAAACTTGTCAAATATGAGTTTTTGCTCACTTTCTGAAATGCCAATCCCACTATCCTTAATATAAATATAGAGGCTTCCTTCTTTGTTTATGGTAGTAATCACAATTTCAAACGGAGGAGTGCTATACTTAATGGCATTATCAATAAGATTAAATATCATATTCATAAAATGATGCTTATCGGCTTTGATAATGTCATTTTTAGCATTGGCTAAAAAGTCTATTTTACCTTGGGTATGAGAAATTAAAAATTGGCTTACAACCTCCGTAATTATTTTATGAACTGAGATTTTGGTGCGGTCAAGTTCCAGTGCATCATTTTCCAACGAAGCCAATTGTAACACCCGCTCAACCTGACCTTTTAATCGTTTGTTTTCTTTATTGATAATGGTAGCGTAATTTAATAAACGTTCGGGCTCTTTTATAATTTCGGGTTGTTGTAACACCTCTGATGCCACAGCAATGGTAGAAATTGGCGTTTTAAACTCATGCGTCATATTACTAATAAAGTCTTTTTGAATTTCGGACAAACGCTTTTGTTTTAAAATAATGAACATTGCATATCCAAAAAAGAGAATAACAACAAGGAGAACCACTGTTGTAAACATCCAAATCTTCATCCTATTAAGCAGGTAGCCACTTTTACTTGGGAAGTAAACCCCAAAGTAATAATTTGTTTCACTCCAAGCAGGTAATTTGTTTAAACTTTCTATCACAGGTAAAGCATCAGAGCTTACATATTCTTCAAACACCATGCATTGGGTATCGCAATTATAGATGCCATACTCAAAATCAGTTTTAATACCTCTACTAGAAAAAGCCTTCTTTAATAAACTCTCTAATAAGTTGGCGTCAATAGGGCTATTTACCATCACAATATAATAATTGCCTAATACCTGTCTTATCGGATTGGTACTAGGAGTATTTATTTTATTAATACTGTAAAATTCGCCTGCCACCTGATTAAGTGCTGCGTTTACTTGTCTATGAAAATGGTCTTGTTCTTGGTTAAAAGCTGCTCGCACCCAGTAAATCTGGGCAATACTTATGCCTATTAAGGATAGGATTGCAAGTATTAGTACCAAGCGGATATTTTTACCTCTCACGGCTTAAAAGTAGCCCATTTATTAATCTGTTACCAATCGTTAACAACTCATTAACAAGGGTTATAAATAATTTGCCCCATACTTACATAAAAAAATAATTATGAAACCGGTTCCGACCTTTCGGGAGAGGTTTCCTGTCTGCCGACAAGGCAGGCATCTGACCATTTTAAAAAAGTATAAGCAGATGAAAATAAAAATTAGCCTGATATTATTTTTTGCCGCCTTAAGTGTAAGTGCGCAAAACAGTTTAACAAAGTGCTGGGTTAAGCAAGTTAAACCTATTCAAAATGAGTTCGCAACTTTTTCGTTTGTAGAAAAACGCAACGAGTTAGGGCACAATTTTGAACCTTGGCAGCAAACTAATTATTTAGGAAGAGGATCTATTTGGAATAATGCAACCAACTTTATTAAACAAGACACTCTAAGTCGGGGGAAAAGAAAATTCTATTCGAAAACAGTGTTTAATAGTACAGAATTATTGTTTTTAGACTATGGAGATAAAAACCTTTTTCCTGTAACAAAAGAATTAATTTCTGACCAGGTATTTAAAACAGCAAGATATACCCCTGTAAATATTCTGCACTATTTTTTACAAAAAGGAATAACAGAAAGTGATGAAAGTAATTCAGAATTTGCGGTTTATAGTACAACGATAAACCAAACCATTGTAAAATTATACATCAGAAAATTTGATAACCTTCTGCAAAAGGTAACTACTTTAAATGATGATGAATTATTTGGAGATGTGTTAACAACTATTCATTATTCATCTTTTGTAAAAAAGAGAAACCTTTACCAGCCCCGGAAAATACAAATTGATAAAATTAATGGCAAAGTAATAGATGAGATTGTGATTTCCGACATTCTGTTTGCTGACTCAGCTCCTAAAATATTAAAAAAGCCTGAAGATTATACGATTGTTGAGGCAACCGAAACCCAGCCTGAAATTCATGTTGAAAAGTACAGTAAAAATGTGCATTTTATTGAGTTAAAACACACAAATGACAGAGTTATGGTTGTTGAGTTTTCAGACTTTTTATTAGTTGCAGAAGCACCATTGAATAGCGAAAACGGGGAGCTAATTATTGCCGAATCTCAAAAAATAGCTCCTGACAAACCCATTAAATATTTTGTGTTTGGCCACTACCACCCTCACTATTTAGGCGGGGTAAGGCCATTTGTTCATAGAGGAGCCAAAATAATTTGCTCTGATATTACAAAAGAATATGTAACTTATATTGCCAATGCCCCTCACACATTAAATCCGGATAGTTTACAAGTAGAACCAAAACCGTTAGTAGCAGAAGTTTTAAAAGACAGCTTGCTAATTTCGGACGGTGAATTTGAAATGATGGTTTATTTCATTGGCGAAAAATCTGCCCATACAAAAGGATATTTAATCTACTATTTTCCTTCACTTAATTTATTATTTCAAGATGATTTAGTTTGGATTAAGAAAGAAGGAGAGCCCCAAAAAGCCAGAAAGAGACAAGCAGGGCTTTATAAAGCTATATTAGAGCTTAATTTGGATGTTGAGACTATCATACAATCTTGGCCTGTTAATAACCAAGGCGTAAAAACGGTAATTCCTTTTAATGAGTTAAAAGCCACTGTTGATTTAGAGTAAACATTAACAACTCGTTAACAAACATTAAGAACTCATTAACAGAGGTTATGGAGTGGAAACTTCAATTTTGATACCTAACAAAACAAATAAAATTATGAAAAAACAAATGATGTTACTCGCTTCAGTGGCTTTTATTACCACTGTATTTGCAACCACTTCGGTAATTGGTAAAATTGCTGAGCTAGCCGGCCCTCTGTTTACGTGGGAATCTACCTCCCATAATTTTGGGGTGATAGAAAAAGATAAGCCAGTTGAACACCTCTTTAATTTTACCAATAAAGGAGATGTGCCTTTGATAATTTCAAGCGTAAAAGCTTCGTGTGGTTGCACGGTTGCAAATTATAGCAAAGAGCCCATTGCTCCAGGTAAAACGGGGTTTGTTTCTGCTAGGTATAATGCCGCCAAAGTGGGTGCTTTTAACAAAACCGTAACGGTTATGGCCAATACCGGAAACGATGCCATTGTACTAAAACTCAGTGGAGAAGTTACCGCAGCTGAATAAAATTTTAATCAAAAACTCAAAACTGAAAGGTGTTGGCTTAGGCCACGCCTTTTTTAAATTTAAAAAGCAATGAACATTTCAATAATAATTCTATTACTCTTAAGCCTAGGTTATGTTTCCGACAATAATCGGCTTAATGACTCTTCTGAAAAAGCAACCTCTATAATAGCTGCCGAACCTTATAAAATTGATATACAAATTAATGAAGCGGGGAAAAACGAATATCAATTAATTATTAAAATGGAGCTACATAATGGAGCTCATTTTGTTTCCCCAAATGCGAAAAGAGACTTTACGGGTAAGTTCTTTATGAATTTAGGAAGCTACGAACACTTCACTTTTGATGGCATCTTGGTAGAAGCGCCTCGTTCGGTAGAAGAAGTGGATCCTCACCCTTTTGTTGGTGGCCCCGTAAATTGGGTAAGAGAAAACACTACTTATACGCAATCATTAAAACTGCTTTCTAATCATGATTTTGAAGTGTTTGGTAAAATTAGATTTACTATTGAACCACGATGTACCTTAGAAGAAATACCCTTTGCCATATCTTATAAAAATGGAGTTGCGAAAAT
>CAZZML010000084.1:0-9907 GCA_964654735.1 uncultured Roseivirgaceae bacterium
ATCAAAATTGATGGACGTGCTTGATTTTGAAGCAATTAGGGCTTGGAATAGAATCTTGATGAATAATGCGGGCTAACCTCCTGTAATTCCTCTACCTCCATTAGCCCTTCAAAATTTAGCTTTTTCATTTGTACAGTGGCAAGCTGGTTAATATTGCTTTCATCAAGGGTAGTTATTATTCTAATGTAGTTTTCGGTAAAACCTTGCATTAATCCATTTTCCACATCATTTTCGAAAAGCACGGTGGCTTCTCTGCCAATATTTTCTGCATAAAACTTACGTTTTTTCTTTTCGGATAAGTTACGAAGTTGCTTGGATCGTTGATTACGAACATCCATCGGAACTACATTGGCCATAGAGGCTGCAGGTGTATTTGGTCGTTCGGAGTAGGTGAATACGTGCAAATACGAAATATCTAAATCCGTTAAATACTGATAGGTAGTTTTAAACATCTCGTCAGTTTCGCCTGGAAAGCCAATGATTACATCTACACCAATGCTTGCATAGGGCATTAAACTCCTGATTTTAGCTACTTTATTAGTGTATAGATCAGATAGGTATCGCCTTTTCATTTGCTTGAGCATATCATCCGATCCAGATTGCAATGGGATGTGGAAATGAGGTGCAAATCGTTTTGACCTAGCTACAAATTCAATAATTTCATCGGT
The DNA here is from genome assembly GCA_964654735.1 of uncultured Roseivirgaceae bacterium. Lineage (GTDB taxonomy): Bacteria > Bacteroidota > Bacteroidia > Cytophagales > Cyclobacteriaceae > JAKISE01. Next base: position 669 of record CAZZML010000084.1, read on the forward strand.
AAGTAGGTTGGGCTCTATGGAGGAAATTCTAAATCGACTGATTTCTTCCACTTCATTTAAAGCTTTAATTAAATCGATGAACTTTTCTTTCCTTTCTCCTTCTCGAATACCAAAATCACCTGTATTTACGCCTGTTAGTACTACTTCTTTAATGCCTGTGTTACCAATTTTAATTGCTTCGGTAACAATATGTTCGATGGTATCGCTTCTGCTATTTCCTCTGGCTAATGGAATAGTGCAAAATGTACAAGAGTAGTCGCAGCCATCTTGCACCTTTAAAAATGTGCGGGTGCGGTCGTTTATACTATAAGCTGCATTAAACGTGTTGGCTTCTTTAATGTCTGAGGCAAGTACTTTGGTGGCACCTTTCTTAAAATCATCTAGTAGTTCGAGGAGTCGAAATTTTTCAGAAGCTCCAAGTACAGCATCAACACCTTCAATTTCTGAAATTTCGACAGGCTTTAATTGGGCATAGCAACCGATAATGGCAATGTACGACTCTGGTGAAATAGCTTTTGCTTCACGTACAACCTTTCTGCATTTTTTATCGGCATTATCAGTTACCGAGCAGGTGTTAATAATAAAAATATCTGGCCGGTCGGTGAAATTTACTTTGGCATATCCTTGCTCTTCAAACATTCTGCCAATAGCAGATGTTTCGGAAAAATTGAGCTTGCAACCAAGCGTGTAAAAAGCTACTTTTCTCATTGGGACGCAAAGGTAAAGGGGAAAGATGAAATGTGAAAGGGGGAAATGTTAACAGATTATTTTTAAGCTTTGTGGTTTTACTTCTACTTGTAAAACGTTTGAGCCTAGCTCTACTGGCTCACCATCTAATTGCACGCTGTTGTGAGTATATGTAAGCCTAAAACTTTTACCTATAAGTTCTTTACAATACTTAGAGCTAATTTGTTTGCCGTTAAACATTTTCCAAATAATTAGAGGTACAGCTAATATTGAAGGTTTTTTTAAAATTATGACATTTAGCAAACCATCATCCGATTTCGCATTAGGCGCAATCTGGAAATGATTTCCGTACTGAGCAGAATTAGCAAAGGCAACTATAAATGCTTCTCCTTCTATGTTTTTGGTATCTGATGTTAGTGAAAAGCCAAACTCTTTATATTTTAAAAATTCGGTTATTACCAACCTAGCATACGACCAGAACCCTCTACGTTTAGTTTTATCAAATAAGGCAGCTATATGCCCGTCAAAACCAACTCCAGCAACATTTACGAATATTTTTTGATTTAATTGAACAGTGTCAACGAGCTTTGTAGTGCCAGACCTAAGCTGATTTAATGCCTTAGTTGTACTACTTGAGATGCCCAGATGGTTAGAAAATCCATTGCCAGATCCTTGAGGAATAATACCCATTGGAGTTGAAGTGTTTACCAATGCAGATGCAATTTCATGTACAGTTCCATCTCCACCCACCGCAACAATTACATCGTATTTCTTTTGGTACTGAGTAGCTAATTCTTTTGCATGCCCAATATGAGTAGTACTAACTATTTTATGCGTTGGGAATTTATCCTTAAAAGATTTAAAAAACTCAACAAAATTATGCTTTCCACCTCCTGAAATTGGGTTGTTAATAAAGAGGTAGCTTTTACCCATTGGTTTTATTCATAATGTGGTTTAATACCCCGACCCTATGGGTCGGAAATAATAATGTTTGCCGAGCAAACTGCCTTTTTTGATACCCCGATGGCTCTGCCTCGGGGTAGTTCATTTAGTAGGATTACTTCTTTTTTTTCTTTTTAACTCCGCCTCTGCCTTTTTTAGCAGGTGTATGCTTTTCTAGTTCCACACATTCTTCATAGGTCAAAGATTTAGGGTCTTTGTCCTTAGGAATTTTCACATTCTTTTTCCCGAATTTAATATATGGCCCATATCGTCCGTTAAGTACTTGCACTTCAGGGTTTTCGTCAAACGACTTAATGTGCTTTTCAGCATCAGATTTCCGCTTGGCTTCAATAAGTTCAATGGCTCTTTCCAATTCTACAGTCATTGGGTCGTCTTCCTTTGGTAAGGAAGCAAACTTGCTATCGTGGCGTATATATGGGCCAAAACGACCAATGGCTACTACAACAGTTTTATCTTCGTAATTGCCCAAGGTGCGAGGTAATTTAAAAAGTTCAAGTGCTTCTTCTAAGGTAATGGTTTCAATAAGCTGGCCTTTGCGCATACTGGCAAATTTGGGTTTTTCACCTTCTTCCCCTTCGGCTAACGAAGCTCCTAATTGTACTAAGGGGCCAAACCTACCTAACCTTGCAATTACAGGCAAATTAGTTTTAGGGTCGGTGCCTAATTCTCTGTCTCCACTTACTTCTTTGCGGTCTAGTTTTTCTGTAGATTCAACCAATGGATGGAATTCTTTATAAAAGTTATCCATCATTTGACCCCACTCTTTTTTACCATTGGCAATTTCATCAAAATCCTTTTCAACTCTGGCAGTAAAAGAGTAATCTAATACAATACCAAAGTGCTCTACTAGAAAATCGGTTACAATCATTCCAATATCAGTTGGAAAAAGTTTATTTTTTTCAGCACCTGTGTTTTCGGTTTTTGTACTGGTTGTAACCTTATTGTCAATAAGTTCTACTACTTGGTAGTTTCTTTCACGGCCTTCTCTTGCTTCCTTTTCAACATATTGCCTTTTTTGAATTGTTGAAATAGTTGGTGCATAAGTAGAAGGTCGCCCAATGCCCATTTCTTCCAATTTTTTTACCAAACTAGCTTCGGTGTATCTAGCAGCGTGCCGGCTAAATGTTTCACGAGCCAGTATGTCTTTCAGCTGAAGAGTATCTCCTTGAGAAAGAGGAGGGAGCATAGAGCTTTGTTGAGTTTGATCTCCATTGGTGTCTTCGTCATCGGTGCCTTCAATATACACTTTTAAGAACCCTTCGAATTTTATCATTTCGCCTTGAGCCACCAGTTGGTGTTGCGAATTTGAGATGGCAATATGAGCTGTAGTTTTTTCTAATTGCGCATCTGCCATTTGCGAAGCAATCGCTCGTTTCCAAATTAACTCATATAAATTGGTTGCACCTCTGTCATCACCAGTAGAATGCATGGCAAAGTTAGTAGGGCGAATGGCTTCGTGTGCCTCTTGTGCACCCGCAGATTTTGTTTTAAACGTTCTGTTTTGCACATACTCGTTTCCGTAAGCAGTAGTAATTTCGGTTGAAGCTGCTTTTACAGCATCTTGAGAAAGATTAACAGAATCAGTTCTCATATAAGTAATCTTACCACTTTCGTATAGCTTTTGAGCCAAGGTCATTGTTTGAGAAACGGAGTATCCGAGTTTCCTTGAGGCTTCTTGCTGCAATGTTGAAGTAGTAAACGGAGCAGCTGGAGTTTTCTTCGCAGGCTTCGTTTCTAGTTTATCAATCGAAAAATCCGATCCATTACAATCGTTTAAAAAGGACTGAGCTTCTTCAAGGGTTTTGAATCGTTTAGGCAATTCTGCCTTAAATGATTTTTTGTTAGCTTCAAATTGAGCGGTAACCTTAAATGAAATTACAGGTTTAAAATTTTCAATTTCTCGTTCACGCTCAACTACCAACCGAACCGCTACCGATTGAACACGCCCTGCTGAAAGCCCGTATTTTATTTTTTTCCAAAGTACAGGAGAAAGTTCAAATCCCACCAATCTATCTAACACGCGCCTGGCTTGTTGTGCATTTACTAAATCAATATCAATAGTTCTGGGAGACTCCATCGCCTTGTTAATGGCCGATTTAGTGATTTCTCTAAAAACAATTCGCTGTGTGGTTTTTTCATCAAGCTTTAGAGCTTGAGTCAAATGCCAGGCAATAGCTTCACCCTCTCGGTCATCATCACTTGCTAGATATACCTCAGGAGCATCTTTTGCTAATTTCTTTAAGGTTTTAATTACCTCCTTTTTGTCCTTACTAATTTCGTAGGTTGGAGCAAAATTATTTTCTATATCAATGGCATTATCACCCTTGGGTAAATCCCTTACGTGGCCATAACTTGAGGCTACCACAAAACCTTTTCCTAAATAGCCTTCTATGGTTTTAGCCTTAGCAGGGGACTCAACAATTACTAAATTTTTCGGCATAATGCAGGTGTGCTTTCTTTTAAAGATGTCAAATATCCACAAATTTTATAAAAAAGCGATTCTAAAATTATAAATCGGTAAGCAATTATTATATTTATCTTCCTTAACCACTCAAAAAGTTAGCTTTATATGTCAAAAAAAATATTTCTTGTTCGTCATGCTAAAACCGAAGAAGGCTCTCCTGAAAAGCGAGACTTCGATCGCGTACTTACCAATCGTGGACTTCAAGATGCCACACGATTGGGTAAATATTATAGTTCAAAAAATACCAAGCCAGATCAAATCTTAAGCAGCGATGCAGCCCGTGCTTTTGCTACAGCCGAACTTATTGCTTCGCAAATGGGGTACGAGCTTTCTCGTATTCATATTAATCATGAAATCTATGAAGCATCGGTACGTACGCTTTTTCAATTGGTAAATGATTTAAAAGACGAATGGGAGTCGGTTATGATTGTAGGACATAATCCACCTATTAATTATTTATCCGAGTATTTGTCAGGAGCCGATATTGGCCATATGAATACGGGTAGTTGTGCGGTAATTACATTTGAGTCTGACTCTTGGGCCGAAATAGGGCAAAACTCTGGCGAACTGGAAGAATATATAGTGTCTAAAAATTTAGATAATTAATGAATTATAAGTTGAGAAGTATTGTAGGCAAATTCAATATTAAAATTGGTTTGCTAATGTTTGCTGTGTTTTTATTAAGTAGCTGCTCCCAAAATAATGAGGAAAGTTTATTCGAAGTAAACCATAAAGGAGCTTTGAAAAACTTTATGATGCGTGGAGACATATCAGCGAAAGCAGACCTTGCTTCGTATGAAAACACATTTAATTTATATGCACTAGGTGCAGTTGAGAACTTGAAAGGTGAAATCCAAATATTTGATGGAACTCCTTTTATAACAAGCGTTGAAGGCAATATGATAGCTATTGATAATTCGTATAGTAAAAAAGCTACTTTATTAGTATCTGCTTCGGTGAAGAATTGGCAATCTATTTCGGTGCCAGATAGTATAATTACTTATGCTGCTTTGGAAGAGTTTATTGGAAAGGCCGCTGTAGAAAATAGAATTGATAAAAATAAGCCATTCCCATTTTTGTTAGAGGGAGGTGTAAAAATGTTGAATTGGCATATTATCGATTGGGTTGAAGGAGATTCAGTTCATACCCATATCAAACATAAAACAACAGGTTTGAATGGTGTTGTGAAAAATGAAGACATAGAAGTGCTTGGGTTTTATTCACATGCACACCACGCCATATTTACTCACCATACCACTAATATGCATTTGCATTTTAGAAACAAAAAACAATCCGTTGGGGGACATGTGGATGATATAATTCTAGAAAATGGAATGATCTTAAAATTACCAATTTCGCAACCAATTGGTATCGCTCAACTTATCCATAATGGAGTAGTTGCTTATGCAAACTGGATTTGGGGCACACCTCTCTTACTATTATTAATAGGTGGAGGATTATTTTTTGTGTTTTATTCCCGTTTTATTCCCTATCGTTACTTTTTTCATGCCATTAATATTCTAAGAGGTAAATATGATAACCCTGATGAAGAAGGTGAAATAAGCCATTATGAAGCCTTATCTACTGCGTTAGCAGCCACTGTAGGCATGGGTAATGTTTCTGGTGTGGCAGTGGCCATAACTATGGGCGGCCCAGGCGCTATTTTTTGGATGTGGGTGAGTGCCATTATTGGTATGGTTACCAAATACTTTACCATAACACTTGCCGTAATGTTTAGAGGGCGTGATGATGCCGGTGTGGTTCAAGGAGGACCGATGTATGTAATACAAGAAGGGATGGGTAAAAAATGGAGACCACTAGGGGTTTTCTTTAGTTTAACTGCTATGGTAGGAGTGTTGCCAATTTTTCAAGCAAATCAATTAACCAAAGTAATTAGAGATGTAATATTAGTGCCTAATGGGCTCGACCAGGGAGCTACTTCGCAATGGATTATTGGCATTACATTAATGATAGTGGTGAGTTTTGTGATTTTTGGAGGCATAAAGAGAATTGCTAAGATTGCTGGTAGGCTAGTACCTCTAATGGTGGTGGTGTATTTCTTTTCGGTGTTATACATCATTGTTGTTAATCTCGATGTAGTACCAGCTTCCATAGCATTGATATTTACAGATGCTTTTACAGCAGAATCAGTTTTAGGTGGTGCTGTAGGTTCTATTATTATAATAGGAGCCAAGCGAGCGGCCTTTTCTAACGAAGCAGGTATTGGTACGGCACCTATGGTACAAGCGCAAGCTAAAACCGATGAGCCTGTACGTGAAGGCCTTGTTGGTATGCTAGGGCCAGCCATTGATACACTCTTGGTTTGTACGTTAACTGCTTTAGCAATTTTGGTTACAGGTACTTGGCAAGAGTCTGACATTGATGGGATTACCGTAACTGTTCATGCGTTTGATAATGCCATTCCTTATGTGGGTAGTTATCTTCTGTTTTTGGCGGTGCTAATCTTTGCGGTTACATCATTATTTTCTCTATCATACTACGGTGAAAAGAGTTTAGCATTTATAATTGGTACTAAAAAAGCTCATTTCTATAAAGTTATTTATGTGTTAAGTATTGTGTTAGGGGCGGTTGCATCCTTAGACTTTATCATTAACGTAATCGATTCGTTTTATGCTATGATGGCCATTCCTACCATGATATCGGCTCTTTGGTTGGCTCCTAAGGTAATGGAGGAAACTAAAAAGTATTTTGCTAAGATGAAAGACAAGGGTATATTATAAAACGCAGGTTATTTAGTGCCTGTAAGAAAACAGACGATTTTTGCAAAATGAAAAATATCGCAATAAGTCCCGAAAGCTTTCGGGATTAATTTTGTTGTGTTTTCTTAGAGGCACTATTTAGGAGCAATTTAACCCGATTGCATAATGCGGGTTTAACATTGCATTTGGCAGCAAAAATAATGGCATAAAAAAAGCCTGCTATATAAATAGCAAGCTTGAATCGTATTATGCAGGTTAAATCTAAGCCATGCTTACATTAACTGCATTCAATCCTTTAGGACCTTCTTCTACTTCGTAGCTTACTTTGTCCCCTTCAGTAATTTCTACACCTAAATCATTTTTGTGTACAAATACATCTTTGCTTCCGTCATCTGGTGTGATGAATCCAAATCCTTTAGCATTATTAAAGAATTTTACTGTTCCGTTATTCATTTTTATCAGTTATAAGTTATTAATTGAACCAAAGGTAATATAATTAAATTAAACCTGTCAATAGTTATTTTTTTAATTGGGAAAAATCAACTTAAACTATCAAATAGACTTAATATCAGGCGTTTAATTATTCGAAAAATCAGGATTATTTATAAATTCTTCATCAGTCAGTGTTTTTAAAAAGGCCAGCAGGGCTGCCTTCTCTTCACTGCTCAGTTGTATGCCCCCATTATTTAATTGCTTCATTAGTGGATCAACGGTTGGGAAATGTTGTAGTCCTTCGCTGTAAAAATTAATTACTTCTTCTAAAGTAGCGAACCTGCCATCGTGCATATAAGGGTCGGTAAGTTCAATATTTCTTAAAGTAGGCGATTTAAATTTTCCATAATCGAGCGAATCTCCTGTTACTTCGAAATAACCAGGTTGAGGGTTGGTGTCTAACGCATTATTATGTAGTTGGTTGTCGCTAAAAAATGTAGTTGAGTGGCAATGAAAACAATCCCCTTTTTCTGTAAAAAATAATTCTAACCCAAGACTTTCTTCACTTGTAAAAACAGTTTCCCCTCTTTGCACTTTATCAAATTTTGCATTGCCCGAATTCAGGGTTCTAAGAAACTGAGCCAGTGCTTTTTCAATATCCTCATAATTGATTTTATCTACTCCAAACGCATTTTTAAAGAGGGTGGGGTACTCCGAATGGTTATTAAGGTTATCGAGGTTGGTTTCAAAGAAATCTTGTACTTCAAAGGCCATAATGCTTTCTAATGGACCCTGTACTTCTCCTTTCCATAACCAATTATGTTGCCAGCCTAAGTTTACATGCGGCAGTACAGCCGGGCCAGATGAAAAGGACTTTTTTTGCAAGTGGCAACTTGCACAAGCCCTGGCCTTATTTTTATCTAAAATAGGATCGTAATACAGTTTTTTGCCAAGTTCAACTCCTTCAACGGTTAATTGGTTATCATCTGGTATTGCCATTTTTGGGAACCCTTTTGGAATTGCCAGTTCATAAGGTGTTGGTTGATAAGTGGGGTTATCGGGGCTTTTGCAGTTTGTTAATACAAGCAAAAATATGAACGATATGGGTATAAAGTTTTTCAATTAGTTTCTAATGGGAATGTAATATTAAACACATCTGCTCCATTTTTTTGTACGGTTGCCTGTGCGTTAGGATTACCCATAATGCCCGACCCCCAGTATTCAAAATCCCAATCCGTTGGGTTTTGAAACCAATTACCGATATTCATTACAAGGTTAAATTTAAGAGAGTCTCCTGATACCACCATATCAGTATTTAATAAATTAATTTTTAGTGAATAGTCTTTACCTGCTAAAGGCCCGGCATGAAAATTGAAAAAATCAGATCCATTGCTTCCTATGTAATCGCCTTCTAATTTCATATAATGATAACCTCCGCCCATGGGTGCTGGCCATTCCATTAATCGGTCTAGATCAATTCCTAAGCTTCCGGTAATATTATCTTCCGGAACTAATCCATATACAAACGAAATACTTGTATAGTTTCCATAGGGAATCTTATTGGTTAATTCTAATGTTAGAGTTTTAGAATCTCTAATATCTATAAAATGAATATCAGGACTTACATAATTGCTCCCATTACTATGAAAAGTAACTTTAGAAACAAAGTACTTAACGGTTTTGATGCTATAATTCTGCCCCACATTATTTGTATAAATATTTTGATCCAAGACTAATGGCGCGTTATTATTTATATGCTCAAAACTAATTGTGATTGATGCCTCTTCTGGGTCAATGCTGTTGGTTGTGCAGGCTAAAAAAAATACCAGTAATATAGCTGTTAAAAAATAGGGCAATAGTTTCATAATTGTGATGTTTGTTCAAACATAACGAGTACAAACATCATCAAAAATGATTAAAATCACGTACTTAATAATTTATCACAGTAATCCGAAAGTTTAGGATATGTTATT
>CAZZML010000085.1:0-9876 GCA_964654735.1 uncultured Roseivirgaceae bacterium
AATGGATTTATCAAATATTATAATAATGCGTAACGAACTATCACTTATTGTGGTGGTGCTTTTACTGTTGATAGCAGAAATATTTTCTTCTAAAAACGCGCGATATATGCTACTGAATGTGGCCACAGGACTATTTGGGTTGCATACTATTCTAGGATTCCTGCCTGCAGAAACTGGAGAGCTATTTGGAGGCATGTACCGAAATACACCATTGATTATATTAATGAAAAATATACTTAATGTTGGTGTATTAGTAGTATTGTTTCAAGTACAAGGATGGCTTAAAAAACCAGAGAATAATAATCGATCATTAGAATTTTACATACTCACGTTCTCAACTTTATTGGGGATGAGTTATATGATATCAGCAGGTGATTTTATTATGCTGTATTTAGGACTAGAACTAGCAACCATTCCAATAGCTATATTAGCTGCTTACGATGTGTATCGAATGAAATCTACTGAAGCAGGCATTAAGTTAATTTTATTAGCTGCACTATCTTCAGGAATAATGCTTTATGGTATTTCGTTAATTTACGGGAGTACAGGCAGCCTCTATTTTAATGAGGTAATGGGTAATTTACATATGGTCCCACTGCACATATTAGCTACTGTATTTTTTGTTTCTGGCTTAGCATTTAAAATATCATTGGTGCCTTTTCATTTATGGACAGCCGATGTGTACGAAGGTGCCCCAACTAACGTAACTGGGTATCTTTCGGTAATATCTAAAGGAGCCTCAGTTTTTGTGCTAATCACTATTTTGTTTACAGTTTTTAAAGAACTTGTAACTGCATGGCAGCCTTTATTAATGGTAATGGCTATTGTAACCATGGCTATTGGCAATCTATTTGCAATCAGGCAACAAAATCTACAACGATTTTTAGCCTTCTCCTCTATTGCACAAGCAGGCTTTATTTTACTGGGAATGATAAGTGGTACTACCTATGGAATGGCAACGGTTATCTATTTTATCTTGGTGTATGTGTTTTCTAACTTAGCCGCATTTGGAGTGGTTTCTATTGTAAAAAATGCAACTGGTAAAGATAATATCGATGATTATAATGGGTTTTACACAACCAACCCCATGTTAAGTATGGTAATGCTGTTAGCCTTGTTTTCATTGGCAGGTATTCCTCCATTGGCAGGCTTCTTTGGTAAATTCTTTTTGTTTGCCGCAGTGGCGGAGCAAGGGATGTATTGGTTAGTGTTAATTGCAGTAATCAACACGATTGTTTCACTGTATTACTATTTGCTAGTAGTAAAGGCCATCTTTGTGGTTCGGGTTGATAACCCAATAGAGCCTATTAAAGGCGAGCTTATAGCCCGTGTAGGATTAGTAATTACAGTAATTGGTATTCTTGTAATAGGTATCTACAGTCCTATTTTTGAATGGGTACAAGCACTTAGTTTTGGATTATAATTAACTCATTCAATCATTAACACATTCAATCATTAACTCATTCAATCATTAACTCATTAGATAATATGGCACTGGATTCAGGTAAACATACAGAAAAAGATATTAATGAAGTACGTTGTAAAGTGCTTGAGAAAGGAGTTTCTAAAGAACGAACTGAGTTTCTAAAAGACCTCTTAGAATTTAATGGGCTAACCGTTCAGATCGAAGAAGAAAAAAGGAAGACGGAAGAAGACCCAATTACCTATATTATTGGAGTAACAGACATTACCTTTAATCCTGTGTTGGCCGTGTATAAGTTTTTACTTAAAACTAAAGATGGACGAAAAGTTTCTCCAGCTTATTACGAACAAATAAGTGATGATACTCGACCAGAGTATTATGAGTTATCATAATAAAGTAGTTAGGGAGATATTCTGAATTGCAACATTAATGCAAATTACGTATCTTTGTAATTAAAAGATACGTAATGCAAACAAAGCTCACTCTTACATTAGATCAAGGAATAATAGAAGAAGCTAAACTTTATGCAAAAGATAAAGGGAGAAGCTTGTCTGAGCTTATTGAAAATTACTTAAAGGTTGTATTAGACGAGAACCCAAAAGAAATAAAACTTTCACCATCTATTTCTAAGCTCAAAGGGTCTATTAAATTACCTGAAAATTTTGATTATAAGAAGGAATTATCAGAAAGACTTGCTGAAAAGTATCAAGTATGAAAAGAATATTTATTGATACAAATGTTATCCTCGATTTTTTAGCAGATAGGACCCCCTTTTCTGAGCATGCGGCCATTCTATTTCAATTGGCAAAAGACAGGAAAGTTGAAATTTATATCTCTGCCATCTCAATTAATAATACCTATTATATCTTAAGAAAAGTTACAAGCCATAAAAATGCCATTCAATTAATATCGGAACTTGAAGAACTGGTTGGGCTTCAAGAGACAACTAGGAGTATAATACGAAAAGCATTAAAGTCTAATTTTAGCGACTTTGAAGATGCAATCCAATATTTTAGTGCTGTTCAGCTAGGCAATGTTGATATAATTGCAACTCGAGACTTAAAGGGATTTAAGAAAAGTGACATTCCTATTTTATCTCCTGAAACTACTGTAAAGCTACTGTTTAAAGAGAATGGGAGTTTGTAAAAACAATATTTTCCAAGGTTAAAGTAGTTAACTTTGCTCGTATTGGATAAGCCTAAACAGTTTAAGTTTATAGAATGACACTCCAAGAATTAGAGCTAAAAATCAAAGAAACACGAGGATTACTCGTGTACTTTAAAAATGATTTTTGTGGGCCTTGTGTGGCTCTACGACCCAAAGTGGACGATTTGATGCAATCCGAATTTCCTAAAATGGACATGGTAATTGTGGATAGCTTTGAAAACCCTTCCCTAGCAGGAAAGTATAATGTATTTGGGAACCCAACCCTTTTAGTGTTTTTTGAAGAGCGTGAGTACATTCGTAAAAGCAAATACATCTCTATGCCAGAACTACAAGGTGAAATTGAACGGTATTATAATATGGTATTTGAAGCCTAATACTACCTTCTGTGGATAAATTGGGAATATAAAAGCAGGCTATATTGCCAAGGGCTCTATAAATAGAATTGAATACGGTGTGGCTTGGAATGCTAAAACTAAAACAGGAGGGTGGTCTGTTGGAGAAGAAGTTGAGCTAGTGATAAAGCTTGAAATGATGAAAAAATAAAACCTGTTGGGTTTTATAAATTTGAAATTTTGCCGGCCTTGGGTCAGCATTTTCATTTTTAAATGGTAACACATTAACTAAGTAATTTAAATTTAATATTTGGCTAACTTTGTATTCTATGCCCAACGAATACATTTGGAATACCAAACCTCTACCTGATGAAAAAGCCATTCAAGAATTGTCAAATGTAATCAATACAAATCCAATTATTTCAGCCCTCTTAATTCAAAGAGGCATATCAAATTTTGAAGAAGCAAAATCTTTCTTCCGGCCTTCGTTGGATCAACTGCACGATCCATTTTTAATGAAGGATATGAATATTGCTGTCAATAGATTATCAAAAGCTATTCAAGACAAAGAAAAAATACTTGTTTACGGAGATTATGACGTAGATGGAACCACTTCTGTGGCCTTAGCCTATAAATTTTTATCTAATTACAGCACTAGTTTGGAGTACTACATTCCAGATAGGTACGAAGAAGGGTATGGTGTTTCTATGAAAGGAGTGGAATGGGCTGCTAACAATGAGTTTAACTTAATCATTAGCCTTGATTGTGGAATTAAGGGCCATCAACCTATTGCAAGGGCTCGTGAGTTAGGTCTTGATTTTATTGTATGCGACCACCACACTCCGGGTGATTCATTACCTAATGCAACTGCCATTTTAGACCCAAAGCAACTGGATTGTGAATACCCTTTTAAAGAACTTTCTGGCTGTGGGGTAGGCTTTAAACTTTTACAAGCACTGTGTTCAAAAATGGAGTTGGACACAGAATTACTATTCGATAATTTAGATTTATTGGCAGTTAGTATTGCAGCCGATATTGTGCCTATTATTGGCGAAAATCGTACTCTAGCATACTTCGGATTAAAAAAGCTCAACGAGAATCCAAGCGTTGGCTTTAAGGCACTTATGGATGTAGGAGGCTTAACACCACCCTTAAATATTGCTAATGTGGTTTTTGGTATTGCTCCACGCATTAATGCGGCTGGTAGAATTGGCCATGCCAATGAGGCTGTTTCTGTATTAATTAGTAACGATGCAATAGAAGCAGACCGAATAGCCTCACTTATAAATGCTAAGAATCAAATTCGAAAGGAGACTCAGGAGCAAATAACGAATGAAGCTTTGGGAATGCTTCGTGACGACCCTGTCTATACAAACCGTAAATCTACGGTACTCTTTCAACCCGATTGGCACAAAGGTGTCATAGGTATTGTTGCTTCAAAATGTGTAGATGAACATTATAAGCCTACCATTGTTTTAACAGAATCTAATGGCTTTGTCACGGGTTCTGCGCGTTCTGTTTCTGGGTTCGATGTGCACGAAGCCATATTGCAATGCGAGCATTTACTGGATCAGTTTGGTGGTCATAAGTATGCCGCTGGTTTGAGCCTGAAAAGAGAAAACTTGGATGCATTTGTATTTGCTTTTGAAGAGTCAGTTTTAAGTACTATTACACCAGAACAAGAAAAGAAGCAGCTAAAAATTGATACAGAAATTACCCTTGATCTAATAAGTTATAAATTTTTAGAAATTTTAAATCAAATGTCTCCATTTGGTCCTGCCAATTTGCAACCTGTGTTTGTAGCAAGAGGTGTAAGGGTGCAAAAAGCATCACTTTTAAAAAACGCACATTTAAAAATTAATGTAGAACAGAATGGCGCAGTGTTTGATGGGATAGGTTTTAATATGCCGCAGTATTATTCCAAAGAATTAGAAGAGGCAAAGATTGATATTGTTTTTAATATCGATGAAAATAATTTCAGAGGTATAAAAAGTATCCAGTTAAAAATAAAAGATATTAAGTTTAACTGATCTTCTCTGAGAATCACAAAGTAGTTGGTTAGCTAAGAATTTGTCAATTATATAAAATTAGTTAAGAGACAGAATTATGATATTAAAAGCCGAGCATTTAGTAAAAAAGTACAGCAAGCGCAAAGTGGTTGATGATATTAGCGTTGAAGTAAATCAAGGAGAAATTGTTGGTTTACTGGGCCCTAACGGAGCAGGTAAAACCACTTCTTTTTATATGATTGTAGGGCTAATTAAACCTAATGAGGGAAGAATATTTTTGGATAAAGAGGATATTACTTCTTTACCTATGTACAAGAGAGCAAAACTAGGCATTGGCTATTTAGCTCAGGAAGCCTCCGTATTTAGAAAGCTAACGGTGGAAGAAAATATCTTGGCTGTACTCGAAATGACTAAACTTTCTAAGGCTGAGCAAAAGGAAAAAACAGAAAGTTTATTAGAAGAATTTAGTCTTACCCATGTTCGAAAAAATATGGGAGGCGTGCTTTCTGGTGGTGAGCGTAGGCGAACTGAGATAGCACGAGCTTTAGCTGTTGACCCTAAGTTTGTTTTACTGGATGAGCCTTTTGCAGGAGTTGACCCCATTGCAGTAGAAGAAATTCAAAGTATAGTATCACAACTGAAAAAGAAAAATATTGGTATCCTTATCACCGACCACAACGTTAACGAAACGCTGTCAATTACCGATCGTGCCTATTTAATGTTTGAAGGGCGCCTATTGAAATCAGGCTCTGCCGAAGATTTAGCGAATGACCCGCAAGTAAGAAAGGTTTATCTCGGGCAACACTTTGAACTAAAAAGAAAAGTATAATTGTTAAAATCTAGTACCAGTACTAGTAACTGATCTCCAATTTATACTATTTTAGTAGCCAACCATTTTTTTAAGACATCAAGCTATTAGTATGCCATTTCTAAATTCATTTTTTACTTGGGTAATTAAAAAAAGAGTTCATCAAATTGAACTTTTTAGGCAGTACCCTCATGAAGTACAACGAGATGTATTTTATCGGTTAATCTCAGATGCGAAATCAACCGAATTTGGAAAAAAATATAGCTTTGAAGATATTCGTTCTTATCAAGAATTTAGAGAACGAGTACCAACATCAACGTATGAAGAATTATTTCCTTACATAGAACGCATGATGAAGGGTGAGCAAAATATACTTTGGCCTACCTATATCAACTGGTTTGCAAAATCTTCGGGTACTACCAACGCAAAAAGTAAATTTATTCCTGTTTCACAAGAGGCTTTGGATGAAAGTCATTTTAGTGGAGGAAAAGACCTTCTAGCCATTTATTTAGATAATAACCCTGATTCTTTAATTTTTACAGGTAAAGGACTTTCGATTGGTGGGAGCCACCAAAAAAACCCATTGAACCCAAGCGGAGATTCTTATTATGGAGATGTGTCG
This sequence comes from uncultured Roseivirgaceae bacterium, assembly GCA_964654735.1. Taxonomy (GTDB): domain Bacteria; phylum Bacteroidota; class Bacteroidia; order Cytophagales; family Cyclobacteriaceae; genus JAKISE01. Next base: position 6,362 of record CAZZML010000085.1, read on the forward strand.
GCCGTAATTATGCAAAATATGCCTTTGTGGGCAAAATATGTTCGAACTCCTGGTGAAGATGTGGCTCTGCTTGATAGTTGGGAAGAAAAACTAGAGAAGATAGCCCAAGAGACAATTGATGAGAATGTAACCAGTATGGCAGGTGTGCCTACATGGACTCTTTTAGTATTAAAAAGGATAATGGAATTAAAAGGGGTTACCAATGTGCTGGAAGTGTGGCCAAATTTAGAAGTATTTTTTCACGGAGCGGTAGCATTCGGACCTTACCGCAAGCTGTTTAAGGAATTAATTCCATCAGATAAGGTAGTTTATATTGATGCCTATAATGCCTCAGAAGGATTTTTTGGAATTCAGGATCGACCCGATAGCGAAGATATGTTACTTATGCTTGACTATGGAATTTTTTATGAGTTCATAGCTATGAGCTCGAGCGGTATGTTAACAAATGCCCCAATTCCTCTTTGGGAGGTTGAGATTGGAAAAAATTATGCAATGATTATATCCACCAATGCTGGGCTTTGGCGATATGATATTGGTGATACCGTACGCTTTACATCAACAAGTCCTTATCGAATAAAAATTACCGGCAGAACCAAGCATTTTATCAATGCATTTGGAGAAGAACTAATGATTGAGAATGCTGAGCAAGCCATTGAAAAAGCGTGTGCTGAATTTGGCGGAATCATAGAAAATTTTACCGCTGGCCCCGTTTATTTAGAGCAAGACAAAAGAGGAGGACATGAATGGGTTATTGAGTTTGAAAAGGAACCCGAAGATTTGGTAAAGTTTACCACTTCTTTAGATGAAAATCTTAAAAAATTAAACTCGGATTACGAAGCAAAACGTCAGAATGATTTGGCCTTGGTGATGCCAATTATTCGATCAGTACCTCGAGGCACTTTTTATAAGTGGATGAAATCTAGAAACAAAATTGGAGGGCAAAATAAAGTACCAAGACTTAGTAATGATCGTTTACATCTAGAGAGTGTACTTTCCATTGTACGATCTAATTAAATTGCACACATAATTGTACTATTAAAAGAAAATTGATTTTAATCTTTAAATAAACAACCCAATTATTTTTTTTGCAAAAAATTTTCGAAACACTTTGTTCAATGTTATTTTATTTTCTATTTTTAAGCACTAATTAACCTTAGCTGTCAGTGTGTTTGCAAAAACTCTTTTGTAAATTCTATTGATTAGAAACCGCTTATTTCCAGAACGAAAACATATTCCCATTTTGGGACTATTTATGCACAATTTATGTGCTTTATCCACATCAGGGAGATGTTAATCTTTAAGCAATTGAATAACAGTAAGTTATATAGCTCTTCTTAAACATATTTTTTGTGGACAACTTTTGCTAACTCGCTGATTCTCTTATGTTTTGCAAAAAACAAGTCTTTTTGCAAAAAATATTGAACATAATAACTTGTGTAGCTACGCTTGAATATTCTGCTTTCTTAGCTTATTTCTGTACGTGTTAAAAATGCGCGATTTTGAAAGAAATCCCACATAAATTCCATCATCAATAACAGGCAGATTCCAGGCGCCAGTTGATTCAAACTTGCGCATAACGGATTGCATATTTTCTTGAGAGCTTACACTTGCAGGAGGGCTGTGCATTAGCTCTTCTACGAACATAGTATCATACAAATCAGTATCAAACATTATCTGTCTAATGTCATCCAACGTTACAATTCCAACGAGTGCACCATCATCATTAACAACAGGAAAAATATTTCGTTTTGAGCTTCGAACTAACATGACTAATTCTCTTAAAGTAGCCATCGGTGATATCTTTAAAAGATCGGTTTCAATTATTTTATTCAGGTTAATTACACCTAGTACAAGCTTGTCTTTATCCTTAGGAATTAGGTCACCTGTTTTGGCCAAAGATTTGGAATAAAGAGAGTAAGGCTCAAAATAAATCGTGGTGCTATAAGCTATGGCAGATACAAGCATTAAAGGAACGAACAATGTATAGCCACTAGTAATTTCTGCGATTAGAAAAATAGCAGTTAAGGGAGCGTGAAGCACACCACTCATTACACCGCTCATGCCCATCAATGTAAAGTTACTAATACTTAAAACTGGTTCGCCAGCAATGATATTTACAACGGTTGCAAACAGAAAACCAAAAGTGCCACCTATAAATAAAGAAGGAGCAAATACTCCTCCGCTGCCTCCAGAACCAATAGTAATGGCAGAAGCCACAGGCTTGAGTAAGATTACTACACTAATTAATAAAGCTAGGTAGAGGCTTGAATTTACCCCATCAAACATGCTTTCTGCAAAAATGGTTGAGGCATCACCATTTAGTATTGTTTTTATAGTAGAATAACCCTCACCGTATAATGGGTGAAAAAAAAGAATAATTACGCCCAAAGCTATTCCGCCTACAGCCGCCCTTGAAAGCTGGTTTTTTATCTTACTAATCTTATTTTCAATGTAAAAAGTTGTTCTGGTAAAATAAACCGAAAGCAACCCTGCCAAAGCAGCAAAAACAACAGCAAATGGTACATCGTTTATTGAAAACTCATCTTTAAGCTTAAAAGAGAATAATATTTCTGAACCTAATATGGAGTGAGAGGTTAGTGACCCCATTACTGATGAAATGAGTAATGGAATGAACATAGCAATGGTTACTTCGGGGAGCAATACTTCAATGGCAAAAATTACTCCAGCAATTGGGGAGTTAAAGATGGCAGAAATTGAACCTGCAGCTCCACAAGCAATGAGCAACGTTCTTTTTTTATAACCCAAGTGCATTAATCGACCAATGTTAGAGCCAATGGCAGAACCTGTTACCACTATTGGTGCCTCTAGCCCAACAGAACCTCCAAAGCCAACAGTAATGGCACTGGTAATCATTCGAGAGTACATTTTAGCTCTGCTGATGATGCTTGATCGTTTTGAAATCACAAACAAAATATTAGTAATTCCATGACCTAAGTGCTCTTTTAATAAGTACTTTGAAATTAAAACGGTTAATAGAATGCCAATGAAAGGATAAGCAACATACAGCAATTTCTGGGATTCAAAAACCTTATTGTCCATTAAAATATGACCAATAAAATGCACAGCCCATTTTAAGGTTACAGCTGCAAGGCCTGAGAATATGCCAGTAAATAGGCCTAAGAAGATCAAAAAATTTCGATCACTGATATGCCTGATTCGCCAAACTAAAAATTTATGGAGTAAATACATCGGTACACTATAACTGTGGGCAAAGGTATTACTCTAACCAAAACAATCTAATAATTAACGATAAGATTTTGAGCAAAATAGGGTGAGTTTCAATTATAACAGCATTTTGGCAAATACTTTTTTCTTTGTGTAACTCTGTGTAATAGCTGTTGGCCAAAGTTACACAAAGGAAACACGAAGTTTCGCAGAGGGTCTAATTTATCTCTTGCGGCTTAAACACGATAAAACAGACTATTTTTATATTGTTTGCTGTTTTAACCTGAATAATTCATGAATAATCTATTACGCATTCCAATTGCCAACCA
>CAZZML010000086.1:0-9835 GCA_964654735.1 uncultured Roseivirgaceae bacterium
TAGTTTCCGCCTCCTGCTTCTTTTAGCAGTTCATCGTTCATCGCAAAACCTTTTATCAAATACTCTTTGATAAGTGCTGTTGCCCATTTTCTAAAATGTACACCTCTATGCGATTTTACTCTGTAACCTACAGAAATAACTACATCAAGGTTGTAATGTTTTACATTTTTCGTCTGTGTCAGCCCTTTTACAGCACCGTGTTGAGTGGTTGTTCGGAAATCCCGAACAACCAGTTCCTCTTCGAGTTCGCCATCTTTAAAAATATTCTTGATATGCTCACTTATTGTTGCTTTAGATTTTTTAAAAAGCTCTCCTATTTGAGTTTGACTAAGCCAAACAGTTTCATTCTCAAAATGAGTTTCTATTTTTACTTTCCCGTCTTCGGTTTGGTATATTATGAGCTGGTTGTTTTTCATCGTCTCGAACTATTTTTTTATTAAAAGTTCTATTTCAAATCTATAAACCTTTAAATATCTAACAATTTAATCAGGTATTTGCAGCATTTTCCAATTTCAGCACCCCTCTTGGGCATACCGCTGCACATACCCCACAACCTACACAAGAAGCTCGCACTATATTTTCACCTCGTTGGGCATAAGAGCGAACATCTATGCCCATTTCGCAATAAGTAGAGCAATTACCACACGAAATACATTGCCCGCCATTGGTGGTAATTCTAAACCTGGATTTAAATTTTTGCACAATGCCCATGTAAGCGGCAAGCGGGCAGCCAAAACGACACCAAACTCTATTGCCCATTACCGGGTAAAAACCTGTGCCTACCACACCCGAAAATCCTGCACCAATAAATGCGCCATATACTTGTCGCATACTAAATGTGTTGATTCCTAATAACTCACTAGCTCCTGTAAAGTAGGTGTATAATACACCCACTGTCATTACCACGGCAAACACTAGTACTGAATAAATCATATAGCGTTCAATTTTCCACGCCCTTAAAGATTTATCGGATAATTGCCTAAATGGATCACCAACAGTTTCTGCCAGCCCGCCACAACCACAAACCCAACTGCAATACCATCTTTTACCATAGAAATACGTAAAAAGCGGAACTGCTACAAATGAAAAGGCAATGCCCCAAACCAACATAAATAGTCCTAAGTTGCCTCCGGCAATAAGTTTATTCAGTTCAAAGTCAAAGAAAAAGTCATAGTCCAAGGGCCAGGCATTTTTAAAATCGAAATAGGGTTGATTTAGCCTCACAAGTATTTCCGGGATTAAAAAAGCGAATATGGTTTGAAAAAACATTACTGACCCTGTACGGATTAACTGGTATTTATTATGGCGGTACTTGACCATCATACGGGCACCCATTACAAGCATACTAACGGTGTACATAAAGCCATATAAGAAAAACTGGCCGGCTTCTGATCCACTTAATTTATAGCTGACAGGGTCAACCAGCCTAATCCAGCCTGTCATATATTGAGGAAAGAAATAGAGGAGCACATAAAATGAAATTAATAAGGTTCCTATAATAATTCCTAACCATTTGCGAGACTTTGCAGGGTGAAAAAAGATGCCATTATTTTTAATACCCGGTTTTTCAGCTATAAAAGATTGCAGCATTAATAGTCCGCCAATGGCTGTTATGCCAAAAGTGAGGAGTAGAAATAGCACCGCATTATTCTGTAGTAATCTGGTTATAGAATGCTTGGCTATGTTGTATTTTAATGTCTGGGCAGCATATTTATCTATCCCTTTTTTAGGAATAACCTCGTATTGGGCAATATTATCTGTTACTTGTTTAATGTTGGACTCAAGTTCTTCATCGGAGCTAAAATCTCTGCCGAATAACCAGTTACCGTAATTTTTGAAAGCTTCAACTTTAAAACTTTCTTTGCCCCAAAGTGCTTCAATACTCTCTATACTTAAGGATTTATTATGCGCCAGGTTTTCTAATCTGGTTATATCTTCGGCAGAAAAAGCATAAGTGTTAATGATAAATTCATTAACTTGTTTTATGGCTTCATCGGTTGTGGACAGAAGTTTCCAGGTAGTTATATCTTGATTTAAAATAGAGGTATAGGCACTTGAGGCTATCTTACTTTTTTCCTCTGAATTAAACTCCTTTGCAATTATGCTTTCGGATATATTGTGCTTGGTTAAAAAAGGAATAGCTAAAAATATGCCGAAACCTATTACCACTAAAATTGTTCCTAATCGACTCATATTTATTCTTTTAAAGCTAAAGCCTCAAATTTAGATTTTACCTGTGGTGCAAACTTTTGGTAGAACTCAGGGTCGAAGTTTAGTTCTTCTAAATGATTAAGTACATAATCCATTGTCTTTTCTGTTTTAATCCACTCATCGCAGAGCTTGTGGCGTAACCTGAGTCCTAACACGTTAAAACCTCTTACCTTCCTTGTTAATTTTTCATACACAATGCGTAAGCTTCGTTCCGGGTCTGATTCACTCCAAAAGATACTGGTTAACTCACTCTTAATTTTAGTGGGTACATCTCCATAGGTTTGGTATTCCAAATCAACAAATTTGGCAGAATTAAACCAGACTCCGGGGTTGTAAGGGGTGGGAGTACCACAGATTGTTTGGGCTAAGCTTTCGCCCATAATTCTACCTGTGTACCAAACAGCTTCTACGGCCCTTCGGCCTTTGGCAGGATGTTTAATTTCGGCACAATCGCCAATGGCATAAATAGCAGGAATATTTGTTTGAAGTAATTCATCTACTAAAATGCCACGGTTAGTTTCAATCGAAGTGTTTTTAACCAACCCGATATTGGCCATTACACCAATGGTGGCACCTACAAACTGGCAGTTAATTTGTTCGCCTGTACCTAAGGTTACTGATTCTACTTTGTCAGAGCCGTTAATGCTTTCTACGGTGGTTTCGAGCCTTAGGTCAATACCTCTTGATAAAATGTGGTTGCCTACCATTTTGGCTTCTTCCGGTGGTAGCACAATATCCCAATATTGCTTTTCTCTAACTGCTAACGTTACATGCACACCACGGCTATGAAGCATTTCGGCCAATTCAATACCTATAAGCCCACCACCAATAATTACGGCATTTCTTATGTCTTTCGTATTTTCTAATTGCTCTAAATTTTGTTTGCTATACATGCCTTGCACGCCATTTAGTTCTGCACCCTTGGTTGGTAAGGGTCTTGGGGTGGAGCCTAAGGCCAACACCAATTTTTCGTATGCAATAGATTTGCCCGATTTGAGCGATAGGCTTTGATTATCTGTATTAATATCAGTTACCCTATCAAACATCAGGTCGATTTTATTCTTTTTCCAAAACCAATTCTCATAGGGTTGGGTATGTTCAAATTTCATATGGCCCATGTAAATGTACATTAGGGCTGTTCTTGAAAAAAAATATTCAGACTCCGAAGAGATTATAGTGATCTGATAATCACTTAATTTACGAATATGCCTGGCTGCAGTAATTCCGGAAATACCATTACCAATAATAACAACGTGCATTAGTGCTTAATTAGGTTAACAGATGACTAAATAGTGCCTCTTAGAAAACATATCGAAATTTAAATAGCTTCTTTTGGCAACCTTTCCATTTTTTTCTAATCGCTTGATACTTAGGCATCAACTCATAGAAAGAAAATGGAAATCTTATCCAAAATAATTCTATTTGAAAAAATCGTCTGTTTTTTAACAGGCACTAAAGAACAGATGATTTTGTGAATTAATTCATTTTATAACCAAAAATAATAATTCTGTCTGTTACAAGACAAACATTCACACCCAAGTTATCGTTCCTTTGTAGAAAATTAACAGAATTCTTATTTTGAACTTTTATTGAGGATTATTGTTTGTAATGGTGTGAATGTTGAACATCTTGAATTCAAGTAAATAATGAAAACATTTTTAATTACCTTATTTTTTTTAACTACAGCAGTTTTTGGTAATGCCCAACCGCAAGAATTTTACGTAAGTGTAAATTATATTATGCGCAATTATGTAAATAACGGTATGGTTAATTACTCGGCTTTAAAAGCTGACCCCACCGAGTTGAATAAAATTATTGAGCTTATAAAAAAGACTGATCTTAAATCCTTAAATGATGAAGCGTTTATTGCTTTTGTGATAAACGCTTATAATATGCTGGTAATTGATAATGTGGTTAAGAATTATCCTACACAAGGGCCATTAAAAATAAAGGGTTTTTTTACCGATAAATCATTTGCCATTGGCTCAGTAGTACTAAGTTTAGATGACTTAGAAAAGAAAATTCTGTTTGGAAAAACCAAAGATTCGAGGCTTCATTTTGCCCTTTCTTGTGCTGCGGTTGGTTGTCCTCCATTAAATAACACAGTTTATAAGCCTAATATGGTTTATGCTCAATTAAAAGAGCAAGCATCTTTATCTATTAATGATAAAAACTTTATTAAAATAGATAGAACAAGAAAAGAAGTTCAGCTTTCTCAAATTTTCAATTGGTACTCTTTCCATTTTGGAAGCTCTAAAAAAGCACAAATAGCCTACCTCAATAAGTATTTGAAAGAGCCCATTACTAACGAGTATAAAATCAAATATTACACGTACGATTGGAGCCTGAATGATTGGAAGCAGTAAGGATTGAGTTTATTATTCTTGCTCCGTATCTAATCTTAATTTATTATCTATCATCCTATTATTGTATTGCTGTATAAATGCTTTAACAATTGTAGAGATAGAATCCATTTCAGGTAAATGTTTACTAATAAGGTTGTTTCTGATTAAAATATCATCTTTAAAATTGTAAAACCCAGTTGTTTTACTCCCATCAAATTGAAGGAAATAATCATCCATTGCAATGGAGTAATGTGTTCCACTATGTGCAATTGCAAAATGATTAATTGAATCGCTGAGTAAGTTATTGCCAAAGGCAAAATAGGGCTCGTCATAATTTAAATAGCTTAATATGGTGGGCGCAATGTCTATTTGTTGAGCCACTTTTGTGCTATGCCCCAAAAGCTCTCCAGAAGGATCAAAAAATATGATGGGTACGGCATGATTACCTAAACTTGTATTATACTCATCAAATTGCGAATTACTTTGGTGGTCGGCTGTAAATACAAATAGAGTATTTTCATACCAATCTGATTTTACAGCCGTCTCAAAGAATTTTTTTAACGCATAATCAGTATAACCAATCACTTGGTGCATTTTTAAATTTCCTTTTGGAAATTTATTTTTATACTTTTTGGGAACAATATAAGGATGATGTGAGGATACAGAAAAAACAGTGCTAAAAAATGGTTCTTGAAAAGTGTCGATTTTTTTTGCCATAAACTGAAAGAATTCTTCATCCCAAATTCCCCAAATTCCATCGTAATCATCATCGTTATTATACTCCGTTTTACCGTAGTATTGGTCAAAGCCGTTTACTGTGGTATAGGCCAAAAACCCCATAGAGCCATTGGGTGCACCATGAAAAAAGGCTGTTTGATAGCCCTTCTTTTTTAAGGCAAAAGCTAAACTCGGGGTAATATTAGTGGAGTAGTTAGAAAGCACATAAGAGCCTTTTAAAGAGGGGAGGCTTGAAACAACCGAAGGAATGCCATCAATTGATTTCCACCCATTGGCGAAGGAGTACTTATAGGATAAGCTATGTTGAATTAGGGAGTCAAAAAATGGAGTAAACCCTTGGTAATTACCGCTATCCAAATCTCTATTGTATGTGCCAAAATATTCTTTCCCAAAGCTTTCCAGAATAAAAATAATTACATTTTTTTTTCTGAAAGGTTGTGTAGGCTTAGGTTGATGAATCGGAGTATAAATACTTTCTAATTCTTCATCATTATAAAAGGCCACTCGTTTAAAGCTTTGCTGTTCAAGAGTTTTAAAAATAGTAAAAGGAGTATTGAGCACTAAGGCCATTTCCTTTGGTCTTTCTACATACCTGCCTGCATTGTTTAGGGTAATGGGTCTTGTTGTTCCCGTAAAGCCTCCTCGCATACCAATCACAGTAAAATATATTAGAATTAGCATTATTGCAAATTGCGAGGAGTAATATACAAATGGCTTCTGCTCGCTATAACCAGCTACAGATGTTTTTCGGTAAAGCCATACCATAAAGACCACAAGGCCAATAAAAATGAGAGTAACATACCAATAGTCAATAAAAATAAATCTTGCAAAAAGTTTTCCAAGGTTGGTTTCATACGCAAAATTATCAATTACACTTAGAGTAGTTCTTTTTAGAATAAACCGATAATAGATTATATCTGCTGAATTGATAGCAATAAAAATAGCATTAGTAACTAAAAACCAGTTATTCGTAAATTTTTGATACCCGTTTTTATACCTAAATTTAAAAGGAATAAGTTGACTTAAAATGTAGAGTGCATTTATAAATAACAGGGCAGACAAATCGAACCTTAACCCACCCAATAAAATAATCAAGAAACCACCAAATGTTGTTTCTTGAAACATACTGTAGTTTGCAGCAAAAAAAGCAATTCTTGAAATAGAATAAATCAACATTACAATGGCAAATCGTAGTATGAGTGTTTTTTGCAATTGAGTATTTTTAGTGAATGTTGTAATCTTCATGCGGTTAGTTATTAAATATATTTAGTCCTTGCATTTTGTTTGCATCCATGTCAAAGGCTAAAGAAATAGCTCCTGTTTTAACTAATTTTTCGGGCGTTTCAATTGATAATTTATCTTCTGTCATCAGCATTAATTGATCACAAAATGTGAGCATATAATCTAAATCATGCCCTGAAAACAGGATGGTTTTTTGATGTTCTTTTGCTAGTTTTTGAAGTAATTGGAGTATGATAAACCTGTTTTTTACATCTAAGTGAATGGTAGGCTCATCTAAAATTAAAACCGGGGTATCTTGTGCCAATGCTTTGGCAATCATTACTTTTTGCTTATTGCCATCACTCAGCTCATTAAATAATGCCTCTTTTTTGTCTAGTAACCCTACAGAATTTAGTGCTTCGCCAACTATTTCCTGATCGGCATTTGAAAGGCTAAACTGCCAATTGGTATAAGGAAATCGCCCCATTTTTACAATTTCTTCCACTGTGGCTAAACCGGCATTAATACGGTCTGTAAGCACAAGCGAAATAAACTTGGCACGTTCATTAAAGTTTAGGCTAAATATATCTTGCCCATTAATGAATATTTGTCCGTTAAGAGGAGGTAACAGGCCACTAAGCGTTTTTATAAGTGTGGATTTGCCTATTCCATTAATGCCAATTAACCCATAAAGCTTACCTTGTAAAATATTAAAATTTAATGGGCCTGCAATTTTAACAGGCTTTTTGCCTTTATAGCCAATAGTAAGATCAGTAGTATTAAGTGGCAAGCTATTGGTCATTAATCCTCTGGGTAAGGTATAAACACGAATCTGGTAAACTCACCATCAATTACAAATAAGCAACAGAATTCATCAGGATTTTTGTAATTGGCAACAAATGCATCTTCTTTTTCTTTGGTTACTAATTCGCGTTGCACAAACTCGTCAAGAAATGAGGCGTTATAATTCCACTGAGTTTTAGCTTCCTTCCTTCCGATTAGCAGTTGGCCAATTTCTGGTTCGCCATTTTTCTTAATAGGGAAAATAGGGTATTTAGAAAATTCTCTATCACGAATATGATACGAGGCTTCTTTTAAGTTGTCACAGACTTTAATAAAATCGTTCGAAATGGTACCAAGATATTTTCCGTCTAACTCAGGGTTATTTTCGTGTTGCATAAGCGTGTTGACTGGTAAAATTAGAGATGCAAAGTTAAATAATTGTTTGCAAATTCGTAGTTTAAATAACTGAGCTATTCTACTGCATTAATAATTCCTACAAGCCATTTATTAAAATCGAAATCATCTCTGTTTGCAGTTAACCCTAACCTTACTACTACCAATTCTTTGGAGGGGATAATAAATACGCATTGTCCTTGAAACCCTTCAAGGGCATACATGTCTCGAGGTACATCAGGAAAATTACCTCCTTTATTTAACCAAAAATGTCCTCCATATCTATTGTTCGAATTTGGAGCAGGTTGTTGTACAAAACCAACCCATTCTTTTGTAAGAATCTGCTCACCTGCCCAAGTGCCATTTTGGAGGTAAAGTTGCCCAAATTTTGCCCAATCTCTTGCTGTTGCCCAACTGTAAGATGAGCCTACAAAAATACCCTGGGCATCGGTTTCCATAAGCATACTATACATGCCAATTTTATAAAAAAGGTGGTCGTATATGTATCGAATATAGGCTTCGTTAGTATCAAATAAAGTACGCATTTGCCAGGATATAATATTAGTGGTAGCTGAGGAGTATTCCCAGTGCGTATTCGGTTTTTGCGCTATAGGTAATTGGGTAACAAATTCACCAGCTCCATCACTTGCAAAAAGCATTTTTACAGCATCTGTCATTCCTGAATATTCTTCTTTCCATTTAAGGCCGCTATTCATTTGTAATAACTGTTTCCATGTAATGTTTTTGCGGTCATCGTCTTTCCAGGCTTCAATATTTGTTGGTTCATCTAAGTTTAACTTTTCTTCTTTGGCTAACAGAGCCAGCATTGATGCAGTTAGGCTTTTAGTCATTGACCAGCCCAATAGTTTAGAATTTTTGTTAAAGTTATTGGCATATTGTTCTCCAACAAGTTGACCTTTATACAATACTAAAGCTGCCCGGCTATTCTTTTTTCTTAGTAATGTATCTTCTTCAATAAAGCCATTATCAATAGCCTTTTCTAAATTTAAGGTTTGCTTATTTGTAAGGTATTCAATGGTATCAATGTAGGTAAACCAATTTTCTAAAGAGTCGTATTTAATTATTTCCCAATCACTTTTATAGGTATATATTTCACTTGGCAGGAGTTTATCAACCAAAACACAGCCTGTGTTTTTTGTAAAATAGGCGGTTTTAGGATTTAGCCCAAATACAGAAGCTTTCACCAATTTGTTTTCGTAATCAACTTTGAATGAAGCTAAACTCATAATGTCAAAGTTTACATCTTCTTCTTTTACAATTTGCTCGTTAATATCTGCCACAAATACACAAGAGCACATATTTTTAGCTACAAAGCCTGAAATAATAATAAAATTTGGATAGACAAACAGATAAAATAACAATAGAAGTACGCTCAAAATACTACTAAAAAAAATGGCAATCTTTTTCTTCTTATTCATAACCTCTTTGATTTTTTTTCGTTAAAACAATTGGCTAAAATATATGTTATAAATTTGCTTTAAAAATTTAGAAGAGTTAATGAAGGTGTATAAGTACATATTATTTTTAGTTGGGGGAGTTTTATTAATGGGTTGCTCCATTACAAGTGGATTTGAGACACCAGATGAGGACTATACCAATAAGCTTTTAATTAACGGGGTAGAGGACGAAATTAAATTTGCTGAAATGGAACGTTTTTCTAAGCTACCTGCTAATAAAAACTATAATTTCGAATTAACTTTTTACACAGGTACTACTACAGCAGTTTATCAGCCTACTAGGTCTTATTCAGGAGTTGGAAGTTATTTTAATTTTTCGCTTTGGAGCCAAGATTCAACCATAGCAACAGGTGTTTATACCATAGATGGATCTGTGAATCAAGATTTTTCAATAACAAAAGCAGCGGCTGAGTTAAATGTAAATTGGAATACCAGACAAAGTGATTTTAGTTCTTATTTAAATGGTTCTGTTCAAGTAGAAAACCTTGGTGCAGGTAAATATAAAATAGATATAAACTGCACAGATTATGAGGGCAATCCTGTTACAGCCTTTTATGAAGGTGATTTTTATGAGCTGTAAAGCTTATTTTTCAAATCACTCAGGTTGTCAGCTTAATAGAAAGTAAGCCATTGTTGCTACGGCAATTACTCCAATTATGGCTAGTG
>CAZZML010000087.1:0-9703 GCA_964654735.1 uncultured Roseivirgaceae bacterium
TGGCAGACACTTAAAATGCTCATAACAAATATTCATGAATTAATCAGGCTAAGAAGTGTCTGTCTATAAACTAAATATCGGGTTATGGACAGACACTAATGTAGAGGTTATTTATTAGTCGGTGTCTAATTCATAAATAAACAAAACCAAGGCTTTGCTGCTTACAGGCAAAGCCTTGGTTTTGTTTATTTACACTTGAGCTTTATCCAAGCATATAATTTTTACCATAAAACTCCTGTTGTTAACAGGAGTTTTATTATTTTACGTAACATCAGTTATTTTATATTAATTAGCAATTAAAATCGTTACTATACTTGAAGGTTACCAAACCATCTATGGCAAAAATTTTATTGGTTGATGATGATCCCTCATTTAATGCGATGCTCTCCTCTTTTTTAAGGAGACAAAGGCATGAAGTAGAAGAAGTGTTTTCTTCTAAATCTGCCTTATTATCTCTTCAAAGTAATCGGTTTGACCTGGTTCTCACTGATTTTCGGCTTCCTGATATGGATGGACTGGAACTGATTAGGCATATCAAACATGAAAAACCTGAATTGCCTGTTATTCTTATCACCAATTATTCTGATATAAGAACAGCCGTTACCTCTATAAAACTTGGTGCTTATGAGTTTGTTACCAAACCTGTTATCCCTGATGAATTATTAATTATTATAGAACAGGCACTCAAAGGGAAGCAAACGGCACCAAGGATAATTAAAAAACCAAACCAAGATGCCGATATTAGTCGTAAATCAGGCTATATCATTGGCACAAGCAAAAATTCTCAGGCTACTTGGGAACACCTAACGTTGGTTGCACCTACTAACATGACCGTTCTTATTATAGGTGACAGTGGCACAGGAAAAGAGTATGCTGCAAGGATGATTCATGAAAAAAGCAAACGCTCATCACAACCTTTTGTAGCCCTGGACTGCGGGGTGCTGTCAAAAGAGTTGGCCGCCAGCGAATTATTTGGTCATGCAAAAGGGGCTTTCACTGGTGCTATTAAAGACAAGGTAGGGTGCTTTGAGCAAGCAAATAACGGCACTATTTTTTTAGATGAAATCGGAAATCTTCCGTACGAGGTACAGGCACAACTTCTTAGAGCTATTCAGGAAAGGAATATTCGCAGAATAGGCAGCGATAAAGACATTTTGCTTAATGTGAGAATTATTGCTGCTACCAACGAAAATCTGAAAAACGTTACGGGTAAAAGCCTGTTTCGCACAGATCTTTATCATCGACTCAACGAATTTGAACTAAACATACCGCCATTAAAAGAACGTATGGACGACTTGCAGGAGTACATCACACTTTTTCTTAAACTAGCAAGTACAGAGCTTGAAAAAGAAGTGGAAGGCATTACTGATGAGGTACTATTGGCTATGAAAACATATAGCTGGCCCGGCAACCTTAGAGAGCTAAAAAATGTGGTAAAAAGAGGAGTGCTTTTAAGTACTGGAAACAAGCTTACCATGAACCAATTACCCCTAGAGCTTAGAGGTGATTTTCATACTCCTGTACACCCGGCAATATCAGGTAATGAGGCTTTATTAGAGAATACTACCGACCTGAAAATTATTCAGGAACAACAAGAAAAAAAAGTTATTATTAAACTACTGGAAAAAACAAAGTATAATAAAAGTAAAACTGCCAAGTTACTTAACATAGACAGAAAAACCCTGTATAATAAACTAACTAAGTACGGAATTGAGATTTGATATTGCAGGCTTTTAATTTCACATGAATATCTAATATCTCCTGGTATAAGATTATTGCACAATCCAGCACCTTTTTTGGTTTGCCCAATTGCTGATGCAGCTCTATGCTTGCCAATGATTCGCTCACCCCAACAAGGCCAAGATTATCATACGTAGTTTTCATTTGATGGCTTATTTCGGCCAAATTCTCAGCGGATTCTTCCTCCATAAATCGTTTAAAATTACGAAGCTGCTGCTGATTATTACTGACTAAACTGACCAACATTTCCTGAAAAGTGTTTTTATCATTTTCGGCAAATTTCCAAATAATAGAAAAATCAAAATCAGAATGATTGGCAATTGTAGTTGTATTGCCGGATAAGTTATAACTTCTTTTTTTTAAACTAGTTTTACTTGTTTTAACAGGAGGTAAATAATGCTGTAAAATTTTATCAATATCGGTGGTTTGGTAGGGTTTACTACATGCCATATCAAAGCCTTCATCCTGTAGCATGCTTAACTTTTTTTTCTGTATATGAGCCGTAAGAGCAATTACCGGAATATCTATTTGCATAAGCCGTACTTCCTTTAAAAAAGCACTACCGTCCATCTGGGGCATTTTTATATCTGTAAAGATTAAATCTACAGCGGTTGGTGTGGCCGCCAAAAAAGCCAATGCATCAATGGGGTTTTGAAACACCTGCACTTTTTTTACACGCTGAAGCAATACTTCCTTGAGCAATGTGGCATTCCATCCATCATCTTCCACAATCATAATACAGGCATTCATTGGCACTTTTACGGCTACTTCAATAGCAGGATGTGTTAGCACCTGTTCGTTAATTTTTTTATAAGGAAGTTTGAGTAATACAGTAAAAACAGAACCCACATTGAGGGTGCTTTTTAGTGAAATTTGTCCTCCCATAGCCTCCGTAAGGCTTTTTGCTATGGACAAGCCGAGCCCTGTACCGCTGTTATTTGCATCTGTAGAGCTCGGCTCCTGAATAAACTGTTCAAAAACAGAATCCTTGTTTTCTTTACTAATTCCAATACCGGTATCGCACACTTTCATAATAAGTCGCATAGACTGCTCCAATCGTGTTGCCCTAATAGTAAATGTTACTTTTCCTGTAGTTGTAAATTTTATAGCATTACTCAGCAAATTGGTAAGTACTTGTTTTATGCGAACTGCATCCCCAATCAAGTAAACACCTTTAAGTACCTCTGCCGTTCGTACCTCAAAAGCTATTTTTTTATGCAAAGCCATTTGCAAAAATATCACTTCAAGGTTTTCTAACATGGCTGTCAAACTAAAAGGCTCTGCCGCCAACTCCAGCTTTCCTGCTTCAATTTTAGACTGGTCAAGAATATCATTTATCAGTTCAGCCAGGTAGGTATTGGAATGATTAATTGCCTTTATGTACTCCGCTTGCTTATCGTCAAGTTTTGTTTGTCCTATCAACTCAGAAAACCCCTGAATACTTTGTAGTGGTGTTCTAATCTCGTGGCTAATGTTTGAAAGAAACTCTTCTTTCACTTTTGCCAGCTTTTCTACATGCGCTTTTTCTTTTTCCAATTGCGCTCGATAAAAGTTAGAGCGGGTTGTATCTCTTAAAATAAAAAAAAGGAAAATGCCACTCATTATAAACCCGGTTGCGCCTGCCATTAATATGAAACGTATCGATTGGTTTGCAATTTTTTGAGCATATAAATTACTACGAGCCGATTCTATTTGTTCATCTCTTTTAAGATAACCGATAATTGCTTTGATGTTAGAAATAAACACCTGATCTTGTTGTAGCAATGCAAGCTCTTTTTGACTTAAAAGTTGTTGCATACGTTTTTCTTTTTTTATAATACTGGTGAGTATACTTTTTACATGCACTAGTGTGGAGTCTGGAGAATAATCCTTTACTATACTGGTATCTACCTTAATTCCCTGGGTAACAAAAAGCTCATCTCTTGTAACCGAAATTGTATCAAAAACGGTATTGTCTCCTCCAAATAGCTTACGAAAAAAGCCATTCAGCCCTTTATACTCATCAGGAATCACAATCACTTCGTCTTTTTCTACGGGTTGCGAACTCCAGTTAAGATAGGCCCGTTTGCGAAGTTGCAATTCGGTTAAAATAGAATCGTTGAGTTGTACCTGAATTTCCTCTAGTGCTTCATTGGTAAAAACAGACATCTCCTTCTGATTCTTGAGTTTCAAAAATGCATTCAAATAGTGTAATTTTGTTTCAAAGAGCGATTGTAATGAGTCCACCCGTTGTTTTTGAATACTATCTTTGGCAAACATAATTTTAAGCTCCTCCATTTTACTACGACAGGACTCCACATGCTTGTTGTACTGCTCTTTCATATTTTTGTCTCCCGTAATAATAAAAGTTTGTATATAGTTTTCTGCATCAAAAATTTCCCGAAAAGTATCATTAATAAGTATCATTTTCTTGTTTGGCTTACTAAGGCTCCTGATGGATGCTGTTAGCGAAGAAAAACTCTCATAACTAGAGTAGGCAATGCACGAAATAATCAACATTAAAATCAAAAACAACATCCATACTTTATGTTTAGTTTTTCCACCTTTCTTTATTCGTCTCTTTTTACTAGTCATAAGCAAGTGGCTTTATGTTACTATTTTAAAACATACCTTAACCCGCATTATTCATCAGGATTCTATTCCAAGCCCTAATGAATAATGCGGGTTAACATAATTAATTCATGTTAGATGTTATACTGTTATTAACTTCAACGAAAAGAAGTGTGTGATATTTCGTGTTACAGTGGTATAAACAGTAGTTGCAGAAACACTGGTATTTGCTTAGTCAATATGTAAACTTCTCTACATCAGGATAAAGTGTGAGTAAGTTGTTGAAAAAATCATGTTCTAATCATACTTTCCAATATGTAAATACTTGTATTTTTACATCCATAAGCCACCCCGATTTTAACCTATGAAATTAGCCAAAATTATTGCAGAGCAAAAAGAAACGCTTGCAAACTCTTTAGATAAAAACGAGCTTGCGCTCGGAGAGTTGGTTTTTCACAACGGAGAGTGCCAGATACTTTCTCAAACAGCAACTCAATTCGATTTTTTAGTAACATCCAACGCTAAAGAATATATAGAATGCAAGCTGGAAGTTGAAGATGAGCGCATTATTCCTCAGTTGGAAAATTCTTATGACGGCTGGGACAAACTCACTTATGCTTGTTTAATAAAGTTGGAAGACGAACTACATCAACTAGACCCTAAAATACACGAAGAGCATCAAAAGTACAGCCGCAAGGGAATGCTAAAGCGAGTATTGGCCGAACGCTGGCAAAAGGCTCGAACAGCTAATTATCGCATAAAATGGGCAGATAATATTTATGGCGACCATACCTTAACTAACGAGAATGGAGTAAAATACAAGGTGTTTCTGCGCGATTTTGAAAATGAAACTGGTTATAGTAATAGCTTAGATTCAAAACATAATAAGTTGGGTACAACCAAACATATTATGTATGCTTTCAACGAAATGAAGGTAAAACCCTCCATATACAAACGTTTAAGAAAAACCTCCTCGTTTTTAGAACTGTTTTTAAATCCTTTAGATAATAACAACATTAATTGGTTTTTTAAAGGAGAGTTGTTGCTTGAAGAACAACTGCTAATATCAAAGTATTTTACTAGTAACAGCTATTCGGGAAAAGAAGATTGTTCGGCACTATTGCAATTTTTAAACGAAGCTAAAAAGCTGGAACGAGTGCTTATCCGCCCGGAGGTAGAAGAGCAGGTAGAAAGTGCTTTTGAAACGCAATTACTAAAAGATATTGAGAGTAAACACTCTGTAAATTACAGCCTGCTAAAAATAAAGCCTTACGAGTACCAAAAAACAGGTATAGAGTTTGCAACATTTAAAAAAGGGGCAATAATTGCCGATGAAATGGGGCTGGGAAAAACCCTGCAAGCCATTGGAGCTGCTATTGCCAAGAAAGATATTTTTGATTTTAAGAAAGTACTGGTAGTTTGTCCGGCTTCGTTAAAAGCACAGTGGAAAAAAGAAATAGAACGGTTTACGCATGAAAAAGCATTAATAGTGCAAGGCACACCCGAAGAACGTGAGCTCCAATATTTTGATAAAAATTATTTTTTCCTGATTGCGAATTATGAAAGCATTTTGCGCGATCAGATTACAATTAATAAAGCCGAATTTGATTTTTTAATTTTAGATGAAGCCCAGCGTGCAAAAAACTTTGAAACAAAAACAGCTTCTTCTTTAAAAAAGTTAAAAACTAGGCATACATTAATTATTACCGGCACACCTATTGAAAATAAACTAATTGACCTGTTTTCAATTATTGCAATCTTTGACCAGTATTTTCTAGGACCGCTTTGGGAGTTTTCGTACCAACATTGCCTGTTCGACCCCGACAAACCAAATAAAATAAACGGCTACTACGATTTAAAAAAGTTAAAATCTAAATTAAGTGCCATTTTAATACGAAGAGAAAAACGTGAAATTTTAACCGAGCTTCCAAACTTGCAGCAAATTGATGTTCCTATAGGTTTTACACCCTTACAAGCAGAATACCATGCCTCTTATGCCAATGCAATTGCCCAAATTGTGCATAAAAAGTTCCTCACACCTTATGATTTAACACGGCTTACGCAACTGCTAGCCAGTATGCGAATGGTGTGCGATTCGACTTATTTAATTGATGAAGAAACAAATGAATCGCCCAAGCTGGAAGAGTTAAAGTACATATTGCTTGAAAAGCTGAATTTACAAAATGAGAACAGGAAAATCATCATATTCTCAGAATGGATAAAAGTGCATAAATTATTAGGGCAGCTGCTGCGCGAAATTAACATCGGCTTTGTAGAGTTAAACGGAAAAGTGCCTGTAAAAGCAAGAGGAAAACTAATTGAAAAATTTGAAACAGATGATAAATGTAAAATTTTTTTATCCACCGAAGCCGGAGGTGTAGGGCTTAACTTACAGGTAGCAGATACTGTTATCAATTTTGAACTGCCTTGGAATCCTGCAAAAAAGAATCAGCGGATTGGCCGTATAGACCGCCTAGGCCAAAGAAATGATAAACTTACCGTATTTAATTTTATTACCAGAGGTACAATTGAAGAGCGAATTGCCGGAGGGTTGCTTTTAAAACAAAATTTGTTTGAAGGCGCACTAGTTGAAAGCAATAGTACTGATTTTGTTGATTTCTCCAACAAAGGAAAATCTCAGTTTATTGAGCAGCTGCAAGAACTTATTGCAGAAAGTAGCGCACCTTCATATTTTGAACCTACAGAAAAAAATGAAGAGATAGAAACGAATGATGTAGATCAATCTGTACTCGACTTTTCGGATGAAGAAGAAAATGAACAGGCAATAACACCAGAAGAAAAAACAGAAGGTTCAACTGATGCAGCTACCGAAGACACAGCCACAACAGCGAAAGAACTAGAGGATGTAATGAACAACGGAATGCAGTTTTTAGCCGGTTTATTTAAAATGTCAACAGGTAAAGAGTTATCGAGCGACAACCAACAGGTATCTGTAGATGCAGAAACAGGAGAGGTTACCATAAAGTTTAAAATTCCGAAAAGTTAGTGTTAATTCAAGATTAATTAGACAAGATGGAAAACAAATCAGAAGAAGAAAAAAAGTTTGAAAATGAACTAAAAAAGCTCAAAATAATAGCAGAACATGGGGCTTCCTTTTTTGAAAATGACGAAAATAATATTCCTGCCGACATAGAATCGAAATGGCTTAATAATATTATGGCTTTTGAAGATGCTTCCAAAAATCTGGTTAGGAAAAAAATAAAAGAGATTTTAAAAAATCCCTTCTTTACTCCTGCCAATAATTTATCAGACCAACAGCTTTCAGTAGCTCTAAAAGATGTGCAAAACCTTTTAGCCAAACATAATATTTGTCTCGACTCCATCTATAACGCTTCAGAACGTGAGCTCTACTCGTTTATTACTACAGATTTTTTAAACGAAGAGATAGAAATTATGAATATTCCAGGAATGGTTTCCCATTTTACCTATGAAGATTTTTGTCCTAACCATAAAGAAGAAATAAAATCCAGTGCAGAGGAGATTATAAAGACTCTTTTCTCCGAAGATTTAAGCCATTTAAGTAATATGATATTACAAAAAATTGAGTACAATAATGTGGAGATTGAAGACAAAACCTTTATTACCCAATTGAAAGATATATTAAAAGGACTAAAACTGGAACTCCGAAAAATAGCTTTTAATACAGTTGAGATTAATGAAGAAAAAGCAACAGCTATATGTAGTATCGAATATTCTAAAGGTATTTTAACAAAAAAACCAATAATTCAAGTAGAAGTAGCCACACTGGTGTTTATACACCAATACGGCTACTGGTACGCTCAACATATTTCTATCCCCAACCTTACTATTTAACAAAGTGGAAGACGAAGAGTATATTGACCCTAAAACCTTGCCCATTTATAAAAAAGGAGAAGAAATTTTTGATGTAGTACATCAAATTATTGAATTAATACCTGACGATAACGAAAGACTTCAGCATGTGAAAGGCTTTATGATTAGTGATGCAGCTCAGTTAACCATAAAAATTGCTGGGGCTGAAGGTGCAGGTTTATACGATATAAAAATGGAAGCAGCAGCCATAATACGCAAAGCTGCAAACGACCTTAAAATACAGAACCATAATTTAGAAATGCATGGGTTTAAAGAAGCTCATTATTTTGACTTAGTTCGAGACCTTATTGAAGAATATCGCCTCCTTTTTATCGATTGGGTGGCAAGCTTCGATAAATGGGATTATCATATTGACCGATGGGGCCTTTTTAACCCACCGGGAATTGGGCCTTTTGATAAAGGAAATCTCTATTAATTGATTTTGCCCTCTGTTAGCATTAAAGTGCTTAGATGCAAGGCATAATCGATAAGGAAGGCTGGTTGCCTTTTTGTCGATTATAACGCAACAGATAGGGGCTTTAATCTAACCCAAAGGGGCTTTTTCTGAGGCTCGTGCTCTTCGTTGTGCTTTCTAGTCAGGCAACCAGCCTGCCTTTGAAACCACGCCTCAATCACAAACCTCAGAGAAAGCCAGAGGACACAAGCAATTAATAGAGGTTCCCTAAAGACCCTGATGAAGATATTCCTTTTGATGGGTTTGGGTAAGGCGAAGGAAGAAAACTAAATTGTAGAAAAACTGAATAGATAAACTTTCGGCAACTATCAGAGGTTTAAATTGAGCAGTTATTTGCCATAGCGAAGGCTCTAACCTGATTAATAAATAATCCAGGTTATATTTTTCTTTGTGGTTCTTTGAGAGCTGAACTTAAGAGTCTTTCTGCCTTGATGGCATATTTTATTTGATTAAAGTCAAAATTTAGCGCAATTAGTAGCTGAGTAGATAATTTTTTTTTATTTTAAAATTTACAAAATAACTAAAGAAATATTTTAAATTTGAAGAAGGTAGAGTTTGAATTCACTTTGTGCAATAGGCATCCATAATGAGAATATAATGGCAGCTAACTAATTAATAAATGATTATTTATACCGACAAAATTTCAACCATTAGTTACGATAAAAATAGCCAAAATATAACCTATTTGGAAAATGGATTTGCTAAACAGGAATTATTAATGGAACAACTAAAAGTAGTATTGGAATTTAGTAAAACAAATAAAGTTTCGAGTGTTATTGCAGATTTTAGAAAGATGTACGGTTCTTTCCAAAATCTTTTTAAATTCTTAGATGAAGTGTACTATCCTACTTTAAAATCTCAGGGCTTAACATGCAAGGCTTTTATATTATCAGAAGATATTATAAATAAACATTTAACAAACAAGTTGCTTATAGGTTTAAACAAGTTAGAAGTTAATGCTGCTATTTTCTCTGATACAGAGTCCGCTATTAAATGGATGAAGCAATATAATAAATTAATGACCGGTTAGGTCTTAGCCTGAATAATTCATGAATAATCTATTACGCATTCCAATTGCCAACCATT
>CAZZML010000088.1:0-1099 GCA_964654735.1 uncultured Roseivirgaceae bacterium
CCCGATAGCCAACACACTCCCCACCCAAATCGGGATAAACTTCTCGCCCCAATAACAATTGGGTATAAAAAAAGACTTCTTTGAGGGAAGTCTTTTTAGTGGTGTGATTCGGCTGGGGCTCGAACCCAGGACCCTCTCCTTAAAAGGGAGATGCTCTACCAGCTGAGCTACCGAATCGGCCGTTTGCATCAGAAAACTTGCTTTTTAACCACACGTTTTCCTTATTTGCGGTTGCAAAATTAGTAGATTAAGATTGAATTACAAATGCAATGAATAAAAAAAATAAACTATTTTTTCTAGTCCTATTAGCAAGTGCTTTCCAAGCATCTTCGCAATCTCAAAATAAAACTTTAGTGCAGGCAGATTCTCTCTTCAGCATTCAAAAATTTACTCAGTCTTTCGAAAAATACGACTCCATTTATAGGCTCAAAAAAGCTACTCCTGCAATGCTTCTAAAAATGGCTTATATAAAAGAAGGTCTAGGTGATTTTACGTTGGCACAATACTATTTAAACGAATATTACTTAGCAACCAATAACGATTTAGCCCTTACTAAAATGGAAAAACTTGCGAAAGAAAAAGAGTTGATTGGGTATGAAACCAATGATTTGAATTTTATAAGAAGTTTATATTATAAGCATTTTCAATGGCTCACAATTGGTGTTTTTTCCATAGCCTTGGTTCTTTTTATATTTTTTATAATACAATTAAAAAAGTTCAAGCAAATTCCTCCAGTAACCAGTTTCTTTCTTCTCGTAATACTAATTAGCCTATTTGTTCTCATAAATTTCGGGAAAAGCTATAACGAAGCCCTTATTATCAAAAATAACACATTTGTTATGGCAGACCCTTCTGCCGGAGCCGATGTGATTGATGTTATTACCAAAGGCAACAAAGTTGAGATTAGCAAACAAAAAGACGTTTGGTTACAAATTGAATGGCAGGGAGAAAAAGGCTATATAAAAAATAATAACGTTCGAAGGTTGAACGTATGGTAACAAAGTAGCCTTATCCTGATTAATTCATGAATATTTGTTATGAGCACTTTAAGTGTCTGCCAGTCAAGTACTCGCACAGGGTTTTGGAACGGAGATGTAGC
>CAZZML010000088.1:1109-9665 GCA_964654735.1 uncultured Roseivirgaceae bacterium
AAGTGCTTGAATGGTTGGCAATTGGAATGCGTAATAGATTATTCATGAATTATTAAGGTTAGTACAATATGGTTATTGTGCCGTTATAATCTTTGTTGGTAAATTTTACCCCATAATAGTAAACTCCGGAAGGTAAATTTTCCTCTGGTTTCCATTGAAAATCTCTGTCAATTGTGTCAAATACCTTGGTTCCCCATCTGTTATGAACTCTAAATCCTATAAACTGACCTAAACAATCATCCAACGGAAGGTTAGGTAAAGAATAATAATCATTCTTGCCATCATTATTTGGCGTAATAATATTAGAGGGTAAAAACTTGGCAGTTAGCTGATCAATATCCTTTGCAGAAACAAGAATTTCAACAGTATCCGCTTTGGTATTGGCACATTTATTATCGTAAACGCCAAAGGCAAGCGTATAGTCTTTGGATTTAAATTCAGGTTCTAAATTAGAGCAGTCTGGCTCCCACCTCAACTCAGATGTTGCTCCTCCTAACCCTACAGTATTTTCAAAAGAAAAGTTAGTGAAATTAGCTTCCCCGTTAACAGTTAATAAATTAAGCCAAACACTATCCTCTTTTTCGTCTTCGGAAATCACATCTAAATTAAGCAGCTCACCTACCGTGAGCGAGGCTGAATTGCTTAAAAAATCAACGGCAGGGTTCAAATTATTAAATCGAATAGTGGGCGGTGAGTTAAAAGGTGGAACTAAGTGAATTATAACTTCCAGACTATCAATATTTGGAAACTTACATTTGTCAAAATCGTTTAGAAGAAAATACAAAGTAAACTTATTCCCCTCAACACTATTGTAAATATTGCAAGGAGGTGTCCAGCTAAAATGGCCTTCAATATTGGTGTTTCCGGTAACCGATTCCGGGAAATTCATCCCATAATCTGACAAGCTAAAACCATCGCCTGTAACGGTTAGTTCAACATCATCCCCATCGGTATCTAACCCAAATACATTAAAATCAACAGGTGTATTAATTACATGTGCAAAATTAGGTTTTGCTAAATCAGAAGATATTATTGGGTCGGTATTAGGTGGCAAAATTACCTGCAAATTTAATTTGAGTGTGTCGGGCACACCAAAATTACATTCATCTAAATCATCTAACACTACTTTAACTTCAAATTCTGTCTGCTCGGTAAAGTCATAGATATCGCAGCCTGTTTCCCATTTAAAAGTAGTAAGTGCTTGCCCGTTAACTAATGTTTCATTTATAAACGACATACCTACATCAGCCAATTCAAACCCTTCCGTAATAACATCAAACACCATCATATCATTATCATCATCTCTACCTTCAATTGGCAAAACATAGCCCACTCCTTCAAGAATAGAAATCACTTTATCGTCTGTTATAAAGTAAGCAGCACTGTTATCCGGGGGTGTAACACTTACTTCAATTTCGAGGGTATCTGATAATGGCAATGCACAAGCATCATCAAAAGCAATTACCCCAATTCTAAAGGGGCCACCTTCTATGTATGGGCATTTCTCAAAACAAATTTGAAAGGTTTCAACACTACCATTTTTTAAGGTTGCCCTTGAAACTGCCGGCAATATATCATTCAGGTTTTTATCTGTTTTAAAGTTTAGAGGAATAACTTTTAACCAAATATGCTCTGTAGAATCATCTTCTTCTTTTAATGCATCGGGGTCGGACACCTGTACTTCAATACATCGGGCTGAATCTGCTACTGTATTTGCAAAATCCACAAATAACTCATCAGGATATAAAAAGGTTGGTTCACCAAGTTTCCTGCCTGCAATTTCAGGAGGATCAGCAACTGGGCATTTATCTAAAACAAGCATTTGGAAATCACGAATTACTTCTCCTATTTTTTCGCCTTCCCTAAATTCTTCGCACTTAACGGCAAATACATACAAACCTTGCTGAGTAGGTGTTACGGTTAAAAACCCTTCAGTAGATACAAATAAATCAGGTGCTCCGTTCATAATATTGCTTAGCTCAAATGGCGACTGCCAAATAACAGTGGGGTACGGGGCAGGGCCTGGCATCCCACTTACGGGGAGATACCTGCCGATATGTGTGCTTATGGGAGTTACTAGTTTGTATGTTAAGGAATCTCCATCTGCATCAAACCCTGCAAAATCTACCCAATAGGCTCTGTTAGGGCAGGCATAATCATTTAAAGGAGGAAATAATTGGGGCGATGAATTTATAAATGGTTCTCCATTTTTTACAACAGGTGGAAACTCCAGATAAAATGTTTGGCCTGCATACTGTCCTTCATCAGGGTCATTGCTAATAACATTGGTAATCGAATAATTTCGGCAACATCGCTCCCAAGCTACATAATAACCCTGCGGGTCGTTAAAAATGCTGCCATCTAACGTTATGGTAGTTGTATAAACCAACTTATCTGTAACCACTTCTCCGTTTGAACAGTCCGGTTGAAAATATTCTACCCTTGTTTGAGATACAAATGGGAGTGTTACATCCATCATAGGCACATTATCTGACTTACGATAGATTCTTGCATTCACAAGGTCATCCTGAGCTCCTGCAAGACCATTTATTCTATCAAAATATAAATTAAGATTTAGTCGGTAAGTGCTTCCTTCTATATGTAGTAGTTCAAACTCTCCACCCACAATATGCGAAGCCCAGGCAGGTGTACTAACAAGCAACAGAAGTAAGAGTAAACGTTTAATCATAGGTTTGGGAATCAACTAACAATAATATCGAGTTTGTATAAGAAATAAAACTTTATTATTTTATACGATATGAATACAAGTGAGTTTATAATAGCTCAAAAACTTTGAATTTATACGAATCATTATTGCCCAATAAAACTACTTTTGCATCCAAATGAGAAAAAAACCAATTTTTGAAAACGTATTAATCGAAGGCATTGCAGCTGAGGGAAAAGCCATTGCTCGAGTAGATAATAAAGTGATTTTTGTGCCTGGTGTTGCCCCGGGCGATGTTGTGGATATTAGAGTTACTCGAAGAAAGAAAAGTTTTTTTGAAGGAACGGCTATAAAGTTTCACACGTATTCTAAAGATAGGGTTAAACCCTTTTGCGAATATTTTGGCACCTGTGGCGGTTGTAAATGGCAACATTTGCCTTATGATTTACAGTTAAAATTTAAAAACCAGCAAGTAACGGATAATTTGGTTCGAATTGGTAAAATTGATCTGCCAGAAATCAATCCTATTTTAGCTTCTAATGAGCAAACTTTTTATCGAAATAAACTAGAATTTACTTTTTCAGATACCCGTTGGCTAACCAGAGAAGAAATTGATAATTCTAAAGAGTTAAATAGAAACGGACTTGGATTTCATATACCCAGCAGGTTTGATAAAATTGTTGATATTGAAAAATGCCATTTACAGGCAGAACCTTCTAACAGTATTAGAAATTGGGTTAGGGACTATGCAATCGAAAACAAGCTTCCTTTTTTTAATTTAGTTACGCAAGAAGGCTACCTGCGTATCCTCATTATTAGAACTGCTTCTACCGGTGAAAACATGGTGATTTTACAAATAGCTAAAGACAAACCTGAGTGGCTTAATTCATTATTGGATGGGTTAGCTAAAGAATTTCCACAAATTACTTCGCTTAATTATGTAATTAATAATAAACGAAACGAAACGTTTAATGATTTGCCTGTACATAATTATGCGGGAACACCATACATAGAGGAATCTATGCTTATTGAGGAAGGGGAACCTGAAAAATTAACCTTTAGAATTGGGCCAAAATCATTTTATCAAACCAATAGTTTGCAAGCGTACGAGCTATATAAAATTGCTCGTTCTTATGCAGGTTTAACAGGCAACGAACTGGTGTATGATTTATATACAGGCACAGGCACCATTGCCAACTTTGTAGCACAACAAGCAAAAAAAGTAATTGGGTTAGAGTATGTTGAGGCAGCAATCAAAGATGCTAAAACTAACTCCTCCATAAACAATATTACCAACACTGATTTTTATGCTGGCGATATAAAAGATTTGCTAAATGATGCCTTTATTAATACCCACGGTAAACCAGATGTAATTATTACAGACCCTCCACGAGCAGGAATGCACCAACATGTAATTGATATGCTACTTAAAGTAGCAGCTAACAAAATTGTGTACATAAGTTGCAACCCTGCAACGCAAGCTAGGGATTTAGCTTTACTAGATGATAAATACAAAGTAACTAAATTACAGCCGGTAGATATGTTTCCTCAAACACATCATGTAGAAAATATTGCTTTGTTGGAGTTGAGGAATACTTGAGTTTGATCCAAGGAATGCTATCAGCTATTCTATAGACCAAACTCAGGTTAAAAAATATGGCTAAGTTCTAATTAAAACAGCTAAAGATATAAATATAGCCTGTTTTAAAGTGTTTAAGCCACAAAAAATGAATAGACCCTCTGTGAAACTTCGTGTTTCCTTTGTGTAACTTTGTGCCTGCACACTAGAGTGCTTCTGCACACAGGTGTGAAACAGCTATTACACAGAGTTACACGAAGAAAACTCAGAGAATTCACAAAGGAAAAATAGTTGCCAAAATGCTGTATTAATTAGAACTTAGCCCAATATCTTAATTTATCTGCTAAATGGAGATTCAGACATTTTAAAAATTTTAGACGGTAAGGATTTGGTTTTTCTGCCAATGTGAGTAATTGAAAAGACATATGAACCCAAAGGGAAATTTAAAAGAACTCCAACTGAAATTACCAGACGCTTCAACATCAGGGGGAAGTTATGTGTCGGTAAACATTCAAGAGCAATTTTTGGTGTTGAAAAACTGCCTCGAAATTTTAGTGTTGGTTTGACTACTTCATTTACAATAAAAAAAGAATAATAACTATTCGCAAACATGTATATAGGGTGCCCCGTAGTTTAGAAAAATTCAATACAATAAAACAAATATTATGATAATTTATGGTAGCAAAACAGTACACTTGGATTCTGTTCGATTGGACACAATAACTTGTGAAAGTTGCAGAACTCAAGGTTCGATAGTATTGAATGTATTTAGAAAACACGCTCATATTTTTTGGATCCCTTTATTTCCTATTGGTAAAAGAGGTTTATCAGAATGTGATCATTGTAAAAATGTGCTTGAAGCGAAGGATATGCAAGAGCCTTTAAAAAGTGAATACCATCGCTTTAAAAATAACACCAAAGGGCCGATATGGCAATTTGCAGGATTGGCAATAATTGCAGTATTAATTGTTTGGGGCAATTATGCCAGTGGGCAAAATGAAAAACTAGAATTGGAATACATCGTTTCTCCAATGGAAGGAGATATTTACGAATACAAAATTGAAGCAAGAAGTTATTCTACATTAAAAGTAATGAGTGTTTCAAATGATAGCGTATTTGTATCTCCTAATGAATATGAAATAAGTAAAATGTCGAAAATTCATAAAATTGATAAACTAGAAAATTATCCTGAATTTTCCTATGGAATTTCAAGAGTTAAACTAAAAGAAATGTATGACTCTGGGGATATTATTGGTATAAATAGATAATAATTTACAATAATAATGATTAACCAAGTATAACCTAGATTGAGCACTTCTCATCTCCACTGAATCGCTCAATCTAGGTATAAGTAAAGTCAAATAAATTGCTTTAAAATGAGTAGTTTATATCTGTTATCGTACCCAATGTAATCATAAATTCGAGGAAGAACACTAACACCTTGATTGTCCATACCGCCATATTTGTCATTGCGAATTACGATGATTAAACTTTTATAAACGTATTTTATTTCATCAAATTTTGCCTGAATAATAATCTTCCCATTTATATTATAAATTCCGTAAAGCTCATTTTCTTTCACTAGCCAAAGGTTCTTATCAATGGGCATAATGTTATCGAATTTCGGCTTTAAAAGGAAACTTCCATTTGATCTTAAAAGTCCTTTTTTACCATGCTGAGTTACTATAGCTAGGTTATTTTTAAACGGTGTTACCTTATTAAATAGAGGCTGAACGATAATCTCCTCGTGTTCATTAATAAAGCCCCATTTTTCTCTTAATTTAAAAGCTGCGAGACCCTCTGTAAAAAGAAATAGGCTGTCGTAACGGTAGGTTATTTTGAGTAAACCTTGTGTGTTTTCGAACCCATACTTGCCTCCAATTTTAATAATCTGCCAATGCTTGCTCCCTTCTTCTGGTTGAGGCGTATTATTTATTAACCTGCCTAAGGAACTTACCTTATTGGTATAACCATCTCTAATTTCAAAAATGGTTTCGTTCTTAAAAATGAGTGTGTTAGAAGTAAAGTAAATTAACTCATTAGTATAATTTTTCAGATAGTATAAATCCTCTTTTTTAGTGATATAGAAATTATAGCTATAATCTAAAATTTTTCCAATTTGAGGTTTAACAATCCAGTTGCCATTCGTATCAATAATTCCTGTAGCACCAAAGTATTGAATGATTGCCTTTCCTTTCCTAAAATTTGCTTCTGAGTCGTAAATACAATGAATAACCTCTTTCCCATCTCGGTTCATAAAACCCCATTTCCCTTTTCGTTTAATTGGGAACAAACCATTCGCAATACTGCCAATGGAGTCATACTTAAATACTGATCTTTTTTTACCTAAGGAATCATACACCGACCACTTATTATTGTTTTTAGTATAAAAATATCCTTTGGCGAAATACATATTTCCAAAAGAAGGAGTCAATACTTCTTCTCCTAATTTAGTTACTACACCATGTAAAGTACCCCTTTTTGTTATGGCCAAATTAGAAGTAACAGCATGTATAGATTCATAGCTTTTGCCGATTTGTTTATTACGAGCTGAGATTAAGAAATTATTATTTAGACCAACAATTGAATAATTATTCCCCCAAACTTTTAAGGTGTCAGCAAACACAACAATTGTATCCCTTTTTGAAATCACTTGCCATTTGGCATAAGGAATGGCCTCCCAATTTCCGTTCTTATTTATTATTTGTTTAAATTTTGGAGGAAATAATTCTATTCCATTTGCATTTAGTATTCCTACCTTTCCTGCTTTATGCAAGAGTAAATACTGGCTATTTTCCGTTACCGAAACACTATCCGCATTAATTGTTTTTATTAGGCTACCATCGGTATTAAATAATTGTAACCCTCCAGAAAATGTGCGGGCAATCCAAAAATTATTAAAAGACTTAATCTCATTAAATCTTAGGTTCAAAACTATTTTATTGGTTGGGCTAACAACCCCTTGTACCACAATATTATGTTCCCATTTATGAACAATGTAATAATTATTAGTTGGGGTAATTTTCCTGTAATTAAAAGGAATAATGTTTTTTCCTTTATTAGAAATTATACCAGTAGAGTTAAATCCCTTTCCATGCTTTTTAGCAATAAAGAGATTGGTATTTGTAATGGGGATTATTGTATCGTAAACAGCAGGGGTAATTGGGTTGTTTAGTTTTAGACCCCACAACCTGTTTTCTTGGTATAACTGTGCTGATTGGTTAATTTGAGCCCATAAACATGCGGGCAGCAAAAAGAAAAAAAATAACCATTTGTAAAACATCGCACAAAGGTAACTTTCTGTCCGTTCCAATCAATACCTACTAATATAATGTTGCATTTTATTAATGAACATGCAATCTTGTAGCAATGAATGGTCTCAAGCAAATGTGGGTAAGAATATTTGGAGCTAGTAGTAGTGAATTTGTCGGCTTTAGGCTATTGGTTTTTACTGCGTTGATTTGCTCGCTTGGTCTTGCTTTTGCTAATTATTTTTCTAAATCTTATTATAATAATTACGAAAAGGATACAAAACTATTAGATAGTTTACTGCTGGTAATGGGTCAAAATACGCCTAAAGCGCAGGTAGCTGAAAAGAGTTTGCTTCTCGAGAAATTCGACCCTAATTCTGTGCCCGAAGAAAAGCTTATCAATTTTGGTTTTCCACCCTGGTTGGCAAAACGTTTGGTTAACTATAGAACTTCTGGTGCACGTTTCTCTAAACCAACTGATTTATTGAAACTTTATGGATTTCCTGACTCTCTTTATGTACGTATTGAGCCATATATTGCTATTAAGCCTTCTTTACAATTGAAAAAACCTGTTCGAAAAATACTAGAAAGCCACGAAGAGAAGGAAACAAAAAGGAGGAAGGAGCCATTGCCCATATTCAATCTTAATACTGCAGATACTTCCATCTTTCAGACAATCAACGGTGTAGGTAGTAAACTATCTAATAGAATTGTAGAGTATAGAACTTCCTTAGGTGGTTTTGTCTCTAAAAATCAATTATACCAGATATATAAATTGGATTCTACTGTAGTAGAAAAAATCAGTAGCAACTCAATAATTACAAATGATTTTGAACCAGTTAAAATTAACATAAATAAAACTACCAAAGAGCAACTTGCAGCACACCCTTATATTAATTGGACACAGGCAAAGCTTATTATAGCTTTTAGAAACCAGCATGGGGCTTTTAAAGAACTGAATGACATACGGAAGGTTTATTCGATCGATGAAAATTGGATTAAAAAAAATGCTCCATACCTTTCCTTTTAAAAAGGTTTCCTTAGTTTTATGCAATGCGCAA
>CAZZML010000089.1:0-9534 GCA_964654735.1 uncultured Roseivirgaceae bacterium
AATCTTTAATCCGACCAAATCTCAAAGCCTTTAGCATAAAGTCGGGGAGGGGTTTTAAAGGATCTCTATTTTCAAGATTTAAAAAGATGCCTAATTTTTCTATGATTGGAATTTTATACACTTCAATAAGCTCAATTAAGGTGCCGTCTGGGTCTTCAATGTAGGTGCAGTGTACCCGAGTAGTTCCTCCCATATCCAGGGTATCTTCCGTATCACAGGTAAAGCCAAAACCTTTTTCTGCTAAATCTTTACCAAGGGCTTTCATTCCCCGTACATCAAAACCAAGGTGTACAAACCCAATATCTCCCCACAACCGATCTGCGTAAATTTTCTTAGGTGTATAGTCAATAGCTTGCGCTAATTCAATGTAAGTATCGGCCATAACTTTAGCGAAACCGCCACCTGGCTTATTCTTTTGTGCCAAACGCACTCTTCTAAATGTTTTGTTTCCTCCAGGAACAGTGTTCTTCCAGTCGTCAAAAACACGGGTTTCGTCAAATATAATTTTATCGTAACCCAGCAAATCCGCATACAGAGCTAAGGCCTTATCAATATCAGACACACCTACGGTACTACCTACGGGGCCTCCAGTTACGTGGCGTAATTTAGTGTACCATCCGCCCCCTGATACTATTTGAAATAGAAGTCCATTCGGATCTTTTAAATAAAATGTTTTACCACTATAAGGTAGTTCTTGCATTTCACCAATTATATCCGCTCCATTTTCCTTAAACCAAGTATAGGTTTTCTCCACATCGGGCGATTTAATTTGAGCTATAAAAATACCTAAATCACCTAATTCAAAACTAACATCAGCATCTGTAGCGGTAAACGAAACAGGACTTACCACTTCCATCGCCAAGCCACCTTGAAGGTTAAGAATCATAGCGGCTCTTTTATTAATGATGTCGCCTTTAGTATAAATCTGCATCAAGGGTGCTTCGGCTTCTCCATTAAACATGGCAATGTCCATTCCAAAAAAGGTACGGTACCATTTCCACGATTCTGCATGGTTTGGAACACCCACACCTACATGCTGAAGACCATTAATTCGTTTATACATAAGACTATACTGATATTATTAATGCGCAAAGTTATGAAAACATTTGTGCTCTGCATTATCTCTTTTTATTTTAAATTATTGACAATTCTCATTAAGCCATAACACTTGAACCACTACTTTTGCTCGTTGATTAAAAGGGAGTACATTCCTTAAAATAATTTGTATGAATTTCAAAAGCCTAAACCAATACATAACCCAATACCAAAAGGAGGGTAAAGAGTATTTTATTACTTCTTCATTTCAATCGCATAGTTTGGTGTTGCTCCATATGCTTAGCAGAATTGACTCTCATTTACCTGTTGTCTTTATCAATACGGGGTATCATTTTCCTGAAACTATCAAATTTAGAGATGAGGTGATGACTGCTTTTGGAATGGATAATTTGGTTGATTTAAAGTCTTTGATGCCAAAATCGATGCAGATGAATGCAGGTGGGAGATTATTATTTACTTCGGATCCAGATCATTGCTGCTATATTAACAAAACCCAGCCCTTGGATTCGATTCTAAGAACCCACGATATATGGATAAATGGGGTGCGAGCAGACCAAAGTGCTACTCGGAGTCAAATGAAAGAAACACAGCAGGCACCGCATAATACCATCCGACTTCATCCAATGTTAGATTGGACTTCTAAAATGGTGTATGACTACCAAAAAGAGTATAATTTACCTAAGCACCCATTAGATACACAGGGCTATATGAGCATTGGTTGTGAGCCTTGCACAAGAAAAATAGACCTAGAGATGCAAGAGCGAGAGGCTCGTTGGTATGGGCTAAATAAAACTGAGTGTGGATTACATACTGACCTAATTAAACAATGAGAATATTAGTAATAGGAGGTGCAGGCTATATTGGTACTGCATTGGTTGAGCGATTGGCGGAATTATCTACTGTAAGCAAAGTAGTAATTTACGATAACTTAAGTAGAGGAAATTATAATTTATTTCTAGGAGAAAAGCTGAGTGAAAGCTCAATTATTTCCTTAGTTCAAGGAGATATTCTAGATACCCGTTCACTTAAAAAGGCGATGAAGGATATCGATATTGTGTATCATTTGGCGGCAAGAGTAACAACACCTTATGCCAATTTAGATCCACATATTTATGAACAAGTAAACCATTGGGGTACGGCTGAAGTGGTATCTGCAGTAGAAGAATCGGAAGTGAAGCAATTGGTGTATTTAAGTAGCACGAGTGTGTATGGTGCTTCTGATAAACAGGCTACGGAATCAACAATCCCCAATCCTAAAACCTTTTATGGCAATTCTAAACTACGAGCCGAACAACACGTACAGCTATTGGTTGATAAGGGCAGAGCCATTATTATACGAGCAGGAAACGTATATGGGTTTAACCAGTCGATGCGATTTGATGCGGTGATTAACCGATTTGCTTTTGAGGCTAATTTCTCTAAAAAGATTAGCATTCAGGGGAGTGGAAAACAGTCCAGAGCCTTTGTCCACATTAATGCCATTAGTAAAATATTGGCTAAACTTCCATTTGCAAGTATTCCTTCTGACACTTATAATTTTGCAATAAGCAATTATTCAGTACTCGATTTGGTGGATGTTTTTAAAGAATTAATTCCTGACCTTGAGTTTATTTTTGTGGATCAGCACCAAGAGCTTCGCAATTTTGAACTGGACACAAATCTGAAAATAGCCCAATATTTAGACCTGCCCAAAGTAGCAGATTTAAAAAATGAGTTGGAGGAGTTTTTAGGAAAGTTTAGCTTTTGAAATTTACCACAAAGGCGGAAACTTTCTTATTTCAATTTTTATATTTCGTATTTGACTTACCCCATCATCATACCCACAATGGTAGCCGACATAAGAGAAGCTAATGTGCCTGCTAGCAGTGCTTTCAACCCATACTTAGAAAGCAGCACTCGCTGACTTGGAGCTAAGCCTCCGATACCTCCAATTTGAATGCCAATAGAAGCGAAGTTAGCAAATCCACAAAGCATATAAGTAGCCATAATAATAGATTTGGTAGAAGTAAATGAATCAGCAGCCTTCATAGTAGCCAGGCTTTTGTACCCTACAAATTCACTCGCAATTAGCTTTTCTCCTAATAACTGCCCCACCAAAGTGATGTCCTCTGACACAATACCTATTAACCACATAATTGGGGCGAACAAATAGCCCAATATAAATTTGAGAGATAATGAATCATACTGCCCATTGGTAAAATCTGCAATGGTGTTATTAAGCCCCGTAACTGACCCTAATTTTACAAAACCGTAATCGAACATGGCAATAAAGGCGAAGAATACCATTAGCATAGCACCCACGTTGAGTGCTAACTTTAACCCTTCTGTTGTTCCATTACTCATTGCATCTAGAAAGTTACTCCCAACATTTTGCTTACTTATTTTGATGTTGGAATCAATTTTTTCAGTCTGGGGTACTAGTATTTTTGAAATAACAATGGCACCCGGAGCTGCCATAATGGAGGCTGCCAGCAAGTGTTTTGCAAATAAGAGTCTTTGTACAGGGTCGTCACCTCCTAAAAACCCAATGTAAGCGGCTAACACACCACCTGCTACGGTCGCCATTCCTCCTGTCATTACTAACAGAATTTCTGACTTATTCATTTTTTCTAAATAGGCCTTTATAAGTAGAGGAGCTTCTGTTTGACCCAAAAAAATATTGCCTGCAACCGATAAAGATTCTGCCCCCGAAATGCTTAAGCCTTTAGTTAGAAGCCATGCGAGCCCATATACTACTTTTTGAATAATGCCCAAATAGAATAAAACACTGGTAAGTGCTGAGAAGAATATGATTGTCGGCAATATTTGGAGTGCAAAAATGAATCCAAATGAATCAATATTTAATAATCCACCGAAGAGGAATTCGCTACCATCTCTGGTAAAATCCAGCACTTTAATAAATATTTTACCAAAGAATTCAAAGGTTGCACGAACCCATGCCAGATTTAATATTCCAAATGCTAAGATCAATTGGGTGCCTAATCCAATAAATACAACCTGCCACGAGATGCCTTTACGATTACTACTAAATAGGTAAGCAATAAGTATTAAAGAGGCCATTCCTAGTATTCCTCTGGGAATAGAGACTAGTAGGTCTGAATCTTCTGAGAGTAGTTTCTTATCAATTTTTTCTTCCGTTGAGTGGGTAGCAGGTGTACCTGTACTAACTGTTTCGTTACTTATTGTTTGTGAACTGCTATCAATAGCAACACTATCAGATTGGGCAATGCAAAAAAAGGAAGTTAATATGAATAATAATGAAAATGAGTAGCGTAAAAATGTATTCATATTAAACTTGGTTTAGTATTTTAAAATCAAGCTAAAGAACGATTAATTTTTCACTTGGCAAAATGAAGCATCGTTGTATTTTACTGTATAAGAATTGTTGCAATAAAAAAGGGGATACTTACTGTAAGTGCCCCCTTTTTTAAAATTGCGATAAACTGAGATTACCTCATCTTAGGGGCTGCCGCTAACAGTTCTTTCGATGCCCCTTCGGCAAACTGTTCAAAGTTTTTATTAAACTGGGCAGCCAAATCGTATGCTTTATCGTCATATTCATCTTCGTTCTCCCAAGTTAGCCTTGGGTGAAGTACATTTGAAGGTACGTTGGGACATTTTGCAGGCATTTTTAAGCCAAATACCTTGTGCGTATTATACGTAACATTTTCTAAGTCGCCATTTAATGCAGCCGTAATTAATGCCCTGGTTATTTTTAAGCTCATACGCTTACCAACACCATAGGGGCCTCCAGACCAACCTGTATTAACCAGCCATACATTAGCACCGGATTCCTGCATTTTTTTGCTTAACATTTCGCCATATACTGTTGGGTGCAAAGGCATAAACGGAGCACCAAAGCAAGCAGAAAATGCGGTAACTGGCTCTGTAATTCCAGCTTCTGTACCTGCAACTTTAGCGGTATAGCCCGAGATAAACTGGTAAGCAGCTTGTGCAGGAGTTAGTTTAGAAATGGGAGGTAATACTCCAAAAGCATCGGCAGTTAAAAAGAAAATATTCTTAGCACCTGTACCTATTGATGGATTAGCAATATTATTGATATGATATAAAGGGTAGCTTACTCTGGTGTTTTGGGTAATCGTAGTATTTTCAAAATCTACTTTGTTTGTGCCTTCTTTATATACAACGTTTTCGAGTATAGCACCCGGTTTAATTGCATTAAAAATATCCGGTTCTTTTTCAGCCGAAAGATCAATGCACTTTGCATAACATCCTCCTTCAAAATTAAAAACCGAATCGGCAGACCAGCCATGCTCATCATCGCCTATTAATTTACGATGAGGATCGGCAGATAATGTAGTTTTACCCGTGCCCGAAAGTCCAAAAAACAAAGCGGTGTCGCCATCCTTGCCAATGTTAGCGGAGCAATGCATTGCAAGCACATTTTTTTGATGTGGAAGGATGAAATTAAGTGCAGAAAAAATGCCTTTTTTTATTTCTCCTGTATATCCTGTTCCTCCAATTAATGCAATTTTTTTAGTAAAGTTTAAGATAGCAAAATTGGCTTGCCTTGTACCGTCAATCGCAGGGTCTGCCATAAACCCCGGGGCATTGACAATTGTCCATTCAGGGTCAAAATTTTCCAATTCTTTGGCTGTTGGCCTTAAAAACATATTGTAAACAAACATGTTCATCCATGGTAGTTCTGTTACAGCCCTAATGTTTAGTTTATAGCTGGGGTCGGCACAAGCGTATGCATCTCTTACATATACATCCTTATTGGATAAATAAGCAACTACCTTATTATATAAAGTATCAAATTTATCGGCATCGAAGGGGATATTGATATTGCCCCACCAAACACTGTCTTTGGTAATGTCATCTTTTACAATAAATCTATCTTTAGGAGATCTACCAGTAAACTTACCAGTTAGCACATTTAGTGCTCCACAATCAGCTTTTGTGGCCATTCCTTTTTCAATAGAAATCTCTGCCAGTTTATCCGGAGGGAGGTTCCAGAATGCATTCGTATTTTTTATACCCAGTTCTTCCAAAGAAGAATCCATGGGAGTTACTTCAAATTTTAACATATTACTTGGTTAATTAATGAGTTAAAAGTTGCTCACAAAACTAGTACTTAATTAATTGATAAGCCCAAATTTATTTGCTAAGCTTTTAATTTAATATGTTTATTGAACTGATGCGTGCAACTATTGAAAAATATAAATATTACAATATTATACCCTGACTATTATATCTAAATTCAAACATTATATATGTACTTGTTTTAGTAAGTTGAGCGTAGTATTTTGGGCTTTTAAAAATCTAGAGAGTTCTAGTAAAGATTAAACTAATTTAAATTTTATGAGTACTGATTCTATTAAAGAAGAAACATTATTTGGGCATCCGAAAGGGTTAACCATTTTGTTTTTCACAGAAATGTGGGAGCGATTTAGCTATTATGGTATGCGAGGACTATTTGTACTTTACCTAGTAGCAGATGTTGCAGAAGGAGGTTTTGGATGGAGTCAGGTTGAAGCTCTATCATTATATGGCACTTATACCATGATGGTATATTTAATGAGTATTCCGGGTGGAATTTTGGCCGATAAATTTGTGGGTCAAAAGAAAGCAGTAATGATCGGAGGTTCCTTGCTTGTGGTTGGACACGGAATTATGGCTTTGCCAGGAGAAGCCATGTTTTATACAGCTATTACGTTAATTGTTCTAGGTGTAGGCGCATTAAAGGCTAATATTTCTACTATGGTTGGGCAGCTTTATAAGCAAGGAGATGTACGGAGAGATAAAGGGTTTACTTTGTTTTATATAGGCATTAACCTTGGATCGGCATTGTCAGCCTTAATTGTTGGTTATGTAGGTGAAACTTATGGTTGGCATTATGGATTTGGGTTAGCAGGAATTGGAATGCTTTTCGGTCAAATTCAATTTATATGGGGAGGAAAATACCTGAAAGGAATTGGAGATAAAAATGAGGAGCCGGAAGCGTTAGTTGGTGAGGAATCAAATCACTTTACTCGCTTAATGAAAAATCCTGTTTCTTTAATAATTACGGCAATCCTTTTTGCCTTTGGTCTATATACTGTAATAATGACCAGTGTGCTTTTTGGAACATTACTTATGTTCGCATCTATTTTCTTGGGCTTTGGAATTAATATTTATAAGTATGAATTAGATGAAAAAGAACGAGATAGAATTATTGTTCTATTAGTTTCATTCTTAATGGTGATTGCCTTTTGGGGTGCTTTTGAGCAAGCAGGTGGACTTATGAATTTATATACAGATCAAAAAACGGATAAAAGCGTATTTGGTTTGTTTGAAATGACGGCCGCTCAATTTCAATTCTTTAATCCTGTTTTTATTATCTTACTGGGAGTGCCTCTGGCAAGTTTTTGGGCAGCACGTAGAGTAAAGGGGAAAGAAGAATCAGCTGTATTTAAAATGGCAGTGGGTAATGTAATTATGGGTATGGGCTTTGTGCTTATGGTAGGAGCTACCAAACAAGCTGCAGATGGTGGTTTGGCCAGTATGTGGTGGATTGTTGGAGCCTATTTATTACATACAATAGGTGAGTTAAGTTCATCTCCTGTTGCCTTATCTTTTGTAACTAAGCTTGCTCCTGTAAAATATGGTTCTATTATGATGGGACTCTATTTTGCTATGACTGGAATGGGAAATAAAGTGGCAGGGCTATTGGGAGAGTCAGCATCACACTTCGGAGAAATGGAAGTGTTTGCAGGCATTGGTATTTTTTCTGTTCTCTTTGGATTGTTGTTGGTTGTATTCCTTAAAAAGTTAAAGAAACTAACTCACGGTGCAGAAGACATTGTGTTGGAAGGGGGGCATTAATTTGTAACAAAGAAAATAAGTATGAATATTAACCAAGAACCTCAACTATTTGGCCACCCAAAAGGTCTTTTCTATCTCTTTTTTGCAGAGCTATGGGAGCGTTTCTCATTCTATGGAATGCGGGCTCTCCTCATTCTTTATATGACGGAGGAAATATATAAAGCCTTAGAAAATAGAGACATTATTGCCTCCACTATTTATGCTTCGTATGGAGCTTTAATTTACGCAACTCCTGTAATTGGCGGTATGCTGGCCGATAAACTATTTGGTTTGAGGCGATCCATAATGCTGGGAGGTATTTTAATGGCATTGGGTCATTTCGTGCTGGCTTTTGATTCTCAGTTATTGTTTTTTCTAGCTCTAGGGTTGCTTATTGTGGGTAATGGGTTTATGAAACCCAATATTTCCACATTTGTAGGAGCCCTTTACGAGCAAGGCGATGATAGACGAGATTCTGGGTTTACTATTTTTTACATGGGCATTAATATTGGTGCATTTGTAGCTCCGCTATTTTGTGGTTGGCTTGGCATAACTTACGGATGGCATTACGGGTTTGGAGCTGCCGGTATTGGTATGGTACTCGGAGTTCTTACTTTTTGGAATGGAATAAAAAGTGGCATTTTCGGAGACCATGGGTATGCACCTGATGAGGCTGCGTTAGAAACTAAAAAGTTTGGGATTAAACTAAAGCAGTTGGTACCTATTGCCTCATTTGCCATTGTACCTATAATAGCACTTATGATGTATTACGGGGAGATGACCATTCCATTTATTGGTACTATAAACTACGAAGCACAATTAGTTGATTATGCCTTTTGGGTAATTCTTGTTGTTATACTTTATGTAATAGGTAAAACAATGATGGAGGTATCGAAGGAAGAGAGACATCGCCTAATGGTTATTGTAGTGCTAAC
Organism: uncultured Roseivirgaceae bacterium; assembly: GCA_964654735.1. GTDB lineage: Bacteria > Bacteroidota > Bacteroidia > Cytophagales > Cyclobacteriaceae > JAKISE01. The sequence goes on from CAZZML010000089.1 coordinate 8,799, forward strand.
TATGCTAATGACCCTTTTTTGGGGGTTTTATGAACTTTCGGGTAGTATAATAACACTTTTTGCTCTCAGAAATGTGAACCTAGTTTGGATTAATGCTTCGCAGACCAATGCCATTACTGCTATGTTTATCATATTATTTGCTATGTTGTTTTCTTGGCTCTGGGTATTTTTATCTAAAAAGAAAATGAACCCTTATACGCCTTACAAATTTGCATTTGGATTGCTGATTTTAGGTGTAGGCTATATTATTTATGCCATGAGTGGAAATGCGGCTGACGGTTCTGGCAAAGTGCCTTTTATTTATATGGTATTGGGCTATATGATGTTTTCTACAGGAGAACTGTTTATGTCGCCTGTGGGTTTGTCAAAAGTTACGGAATTAGCTCCTGCCAAAATTGTTTCCTTTATGATGGGGGTTTGGTTTTTGTCATCGGCATTTGCGTTTAGGTTGGTGGGGTTAGTAGGTGGCCTATTGGCGGTAGAAGGAAAGGCTGAAAATGCAGACCCATTGGTGTCTTTAGCAATTTATACCAATGGGTTTGAGCAGATAGCTTATGTTACATTAGGTGGAGCTGCATTGGCTTTTATAATAGCACCCATACTGAAAAAATGGATGCATGGTATTCATTAAAATGGCTAAGTTCTAACTAGGACAGCATTTTTGTATTATCTAATATGGACGTTGCTATTTGCTTAAAACTTAAAGAATGTCATTTCGTAGTGCAACGGAGAAATC
>CAZZML010000090.1:0-9505 GCA_964654735.1 uncultured Roseivirgaceae bacterium
GATTTATTGCCGTTTAACTCCTCATTACGAAGTTCTGATGAATAATGCGGGTTAATGCATACAGATAGAGTCCTTCTTTTTTCTTCCATTATTTTTATTCAACTTTGAACCCCTACAAAAAAAATAGTTTTCCTTTTATTCATTTTTGTTAATGCAAACTGATTGTGTTTCTGTATGGGAGCAATGCTTAAAGCTCATCAAAAACAAGGTAGCAGAACAAAGTTTTAGTACTTGGTTTAAACCTATTATTGCTGTTAAACTCGAAGGCAGTGTTTTAACTATTCAGGTTCCTAGCCAGTTTTTTTATGAATGGATTGAAGAGCATTATGTACATATCTTAAAAGAATCTTTGATAGCTACTATTGGAGACAGGGCTAAACTTGAGTATTCAGTTATTGTAGATCAAGGGGCTAAAAATGCTTCTCCTTATACAGTTAATTTGCCTAATTTAAATACCAATACACATAAAACAGATAAGGCTAAACATACAGTTAACCCCTTTGAACTAGATGCGATGGATCAAGCTTATGATTCGCAACTTAATAGCATTTATAGTTTTGAAACCTATGTTGAAGGGGATTGTAATAGATTGGGGCGATCGGCAGGTTTTGCTGTAGCTAAAAAGCCAGGTACAACTTCTTTTAACCCTTTGTTTATTTATGGGGGTGTTGGGTTGGGTAAAACACATTTAGTGCATGCTATTGGTAATGAAATTAAGGCCAATTTGACTGATAAGTTTGTACTCTATGTTTCTTCTGAAAAATTTATTAGTCAGTTTATAAAGTCCGTTCAAAATAATGAAGTGCAAAGCTTCCAGAATTTTTACCTGCAGATAGATGTGTTGATTATTGATGATGTGCAATTTTTTGCTAAAAAGGAAAAAACGCAAGAAATGTTTTTTCATATTTTTAATCATTTACACCAATCGGGTAAGCAAATTATTATGACTAGTGATCGACCTCCTAAAGATTTAAAAGGATTAGAGGAACGCTTATTGAGCAGATTTAAATGGGGCTTAACAGCCGATTTGCAACAGCCAGATTTTGAAACCAGAATGGCCATTATCCATAATAAGATGGAAGCTGAGGGAATTATTATTCCTGATGATGTAATTGAATACTTGGCTTATACGGTGGATACCAATGTGCGTGAACTTGAAGGAGTGCTTATCTCATTAATTGCCCATTCCTCATTGAATAAGCGAGAGATTGACTTAGAACTTGCTAAGCAAACGATGAAAAACATTGTGCACGATATTGAAACCGAAGTGGGCATTGATTATATTCAAAAAACAGTAGCAGAATATTATCACTTAAAGCAAGATGATTTAAAAGCGAAGACTCGTAAAAAAGAAATAGTAATTGCCAGACAAGTGGCTATGTATTTCTCTAAGGAATACACAAACCACTCGTTAAAATCAATTGGTTATCATTTTGGTGGGCGCGACCATAGTACGGTAATTCATGCCGTACAAGCCGTAAATGATTCTATTGATGTGGACACCCATTCTAGAAATTCTATCGAAGATTTAAAGAAAAAGCTTAAGATTAAGATTAAGAACGGGTAGTTATTCTAAAACTACTTTCTCTTTTTTAGGATATTTAACGCTGTACTTTAACATAATTTCTTTTTGACTTTTAGGTTCCAGAATTAATTCCCACTTAATTTCTCCTGTAGATATTTCTAATTTTCCTCCTGAAAGCTCATCAGGTAAAATGGAAATATCACTTATAGAAGCAATGGGTATTTGATCAAGTATGGTTAACTTAATGGGTTGCGACTTTTTATTTCGCGCTATTATTTTAAACCCTCGAGAATCAATTTTATTAGACCCAACTGTTCTTTTTTTGCTAAAATCATCTACTTTCTCTCTGCCAATTACAATATTCTTATCCCTTCCTAAAGAGATATCCAATGTATCACTCAACGATTTAGCATCAAGAATAGATCTACCCACATAGGCATCTTCAAAATATAAATTGGCCTCTCCTTCTAACAAATTGTACTGATCCCAATTAATAATTCGAGCAATAAGAAAAGCGTCTTTATCTAATTTTGGCACCGCATAATACTCATAGATGGCATCAATAGCATAAGTAGTTAAATCTACTGTTAGCTTTTCACCATTCGATTTTATGGTATAAGGTGTTTTCACTTCAAACTCAACCGTAGTTTGGTTTTCGATCGTAGTGGTTTGAACTACCTTGCTTTTTTGAGGCAAACTTGAGTTTCCCCTTATTGTTATTCTGGTTGAAGACTTAGATCTTCCATACCCTGTAACGACTACTTCATTTAACTCTGTAACATCATCTTGCATTTGCACATCCATTTTCCCTCCAATTATAGCTCTTTCTTGAGTTTCTAATCCAACAAAAGAAAACACTAATCCCGAAGCATTATTAGGCAGCGTTAGCGAATAAAGTCCATCAATGTTTGTAACCGTACCTATGGTTGTTCCCTTTACAACTACATTAACACCTGGCAAAGTTGTTCCATCTTCTACAGAAGTAACACGACCAGATACACTACCAGCGACTCTAGGAATTGCATTACTATAAGTAACAGCACGATACCTAGTATTTCTTGCATAATTTAAATACCACGTATTTAAGATTGGTACAGTTCCCGATTGATTAGGATTTCCATTAGAAAATTTAAGTTTTACATTTTTCCAATCTACACCCGTATTTTGATATACATCTGCCTTATAATTAAGGCCAATTGGGCTTTGCACATCTTTTACTCTTACATCGTATTTAGGAAACCAACCTGCATTGGCCACCAAATACGTAATTTTAAAACTACCAGAAACTTTAGCTTTTGAATCAACCCTTACTACTATTTCGCTTGTGGGTAGTTCTTTGCCATTACGTACTTCGTTCACTTGTAAAGCCAACTTATCTCTGCTCATTTTCAAATCACCAATATCCGAGTTTACTTTTAATTCTTCTGTTTTAATATTCATTAGCTCCTTATCGTACAAATCAATGGCTTGCTTTAATTGAGTTAATGAAACACCCGAATTTTGACCTCCTAAGGATTTATTGGCGTTAAGCAAACTTAGTTTTATTTTAAGGACTTCAAGCCGTGCTTTTTTTACCGCTACTTTATCATCAATTTTATTAATTAGGGTAAACAGGCTATCCACTTTAACGCTCCTCTTTGTTTCACTCAAATAGTTTAAACGATGGTTTACAGATAAAATAGTAAAATTTCCGATTCCTTTTACTTGAATACTTTTCTCATCAACATGTGGAGAAAGACCCTTTAACACCAATGAGGACTTACCTGCTATAATAGAGACCTTTCCTGTTCTAGAAATTTGAGCCCCTTGTAAAAAAACAGTAACGTCTTTAATAGCAGACTTTAATTCAACTTCTTTAAAATTTTGACCAAAACTTTGTTGAGCAATTAATAAGAAAAATAGGATTCGCAGTTTCATAGGTTTGTTTTTAATTATAGATACATTTACGCTTCATATTCCATAAAAAATTTAGATAAACGCAATTATTTTTTTGATTGTAACCAACGCATTAAAAATTTATCGTACACTTCGTAGTAAGGTTTTTCTATTTGAGTATTTCTATATACCATCTCCTTGGTAAGTAATGCATCTAATGTTCGGGTAACTATGGAGGAAGATCCTAGTCCTGATTTAATAATAAATGCTTTTGCATGAGGTTTAAACAGACGTTGCTCGTTTGCAATTGCCTTAAGCAAATTCCACTGTGCCTTTGTAAGTAAAGTTCTATATTGATAAAATTTAGCTTCTTGGAGTGCTAATATATCAGATGCCAACAATTTCACATCTGTTATGTCAATATCTAAAATACCTTTAGCAAATAGCTGATTACAAAAATACTGTGTGTAAAAAGTGTGAAGGCTTGTCCAATCGCAAATAAAATCTACGGCCTCGTTACTTATTGACTTAGAATATTTTTTAAATAGTTTCTTAATAAAATCGCCATACTTCTTTTTTGGAATAAAATCGAGGCTCATATAAGTACAACTTGCAAAAAATGGGCGTTTTGCATCGTTAAAAATCTCGTGCATTATGGCTTGGTTGCTACCGCAAAAAATAAAGCTGGTATTTTTAAGAGCCTGCATTTGCGTTCGAAGCAATGCCTCCATATTTTTTTCTGGGTAAGCTAATATTTGCTGAAATTCGTCTAGAGCAAATACTATTTTAACGTTTTGAGAATCCAAAAAGCTAAATAATGTGGCAATAGTAGCTTCTTGCTGTTGTTGATTTATGGTAGTAATACCCACACTCGGCTGCCCCGTTAATTCATCAAACTGAATAGTTGGTCGTAATAGCTTAATAGCTTCGATAATCTGCTTTCCTATCCCATTATTTTCAGGAAAAGCTGCATAAATTGCTGTTGCTAATTGGTTAATAAATGAAGCCTTGTCGGTAGTGCTTAACATATCTACATAAATACACACTTGTTTTTTACTCTTTTTAAAGGATTCAAACACGTGTTGAATCAAGCCAGTTTTACCAAGCCGCCTAAAGGCAAAAAGAGCCGTATTGGTTTGATTAGCAATATACTTCCTAAGTAATTCAGTCTCATCCTCTCGATCGCAAAAGTATTCTGAACCTCGATAGCCTATATCAACAAATGGATTATGATCCAATTCCATGTTACTAAAATACGTAAAAATTATAATTCTTACAATATGTGTGTTACTTTTTGTGTGTTACTTTTTGTAATATTTGCAGAGCCCTCAAATTTCTGCTTCTAGATCAACAAATAAATGTTTAAAATAAGGGGGTAATTTAAAAGTTTGTTCTGTACTATTCCATACAGTATTAATAGCCAACTCCCATTTAACACCAGGCTCTTGGTGTTCAATACTACCAAATCGATAGGCCTTATCTTTATAAGAAAGCTCAATCCGCTCTTTAAACTGAGGGCTTAAAGAAGTAATATCTGTATGCAATAATCTACAATTAAAATTTGCGCAAGCAACTTCAATCCCATCAGGGAAAAACGACACCTTCCCCACTCCTTTTCTACTCATGTTACCACCCCCAACAGCTTCGTAAATTCCCATATTCTCAGCTTCAAACAGGAGATAATCGTTAGGTCTCTTCAATTTATTTTCAATATGCTTCACAAAGTTTTTACTCTGCCACTCAAACCAATCTCGAGGGTTATCAAACACGATAGTGGCATCGATGGAAGTAAAGAATCCACTTGGCTCTATTTCAATAGCATATGAGCAAGCATTACAACTAAATGAGTTTCTTTTTGAAGTAAATCCGTTAAAAGACTTGCATTGAGGGCATTGAAACAACATTCGCTCGATGTATTCAGCCCTATGATTCGACTTTATTTTGAGATGTTCAGACCTCGCATAAACAATATCATCGTGAGCCAATCCAGCTTTAATAATATTCATCACCTCCTCTGAATTAAGCTTTTTTAGTTGCTCTTTAGTCACGGCTATTTCATAGTCTATTTCCATTTTAGCTCTGCGTAATGGCCTGGCCCATCGTGGATCAAAAGCATAAGCTCCTTTCATTTTAGCCGTAACCACAGGTACATTTAGCAACTTTGCCAACTTTGCTATGGAAGGGTCTATATAATGTGTAACACCCGACCAAGTTCTTGTGGCCTCGGGAAAAAGAGCAACAGCACCTCCCCGTTCAATCACGTTTTTCATTTCACGGATTACTTGGGTATCTCGTACTCCTTTTTTCTTAGGAATAGCACCTAAACCCTTGAATATTCTACCAATGATTGGGTCTCTTAAAATGGCATCGGAGGATACGAAATTGGGCTTCTTCTCTATAAAATTTGAAATAATAAATGGATCATATCGTCCATAATGATTGGCCAGGAGCAAATAAGGTTCATCAATAAATTTTACCTCATCAGTAATATTTGCTGAAATTTTAAAGGTTTTTCTAAATACCCAAATAACTGCTTGCACAAGCAGTTGATAATACCATTTTATTTTATATGTAGAATTGTTTGGCAATGAAATATTAAAGTTTACCGCAAAGAGCGCAAAACAAATACGCAAAGTTAGCAAAAATTTTGAGCGAATCTGGCGAGATAACTTTGCGTACCTGACGTTTAAACATTTGCAAATTGTCCTTTCGATTTTCGAATATTCACCGCCACCACTTTATATTCTGGGCATTTAGCTTCCGAATCATGTACATCGCTCGTAATTAGGTTCACCATTATTTCAGGAAAATGAAATGTAGTACTCATTACTCCAGGCTTAACCTCACCTGAAACCCTTGCCTTAATATCAACCTTTCCACGGGCAGAAGTTACACATACCATGTCACCATCGTTTATGTTTTTATCAGCAGCATCCTGAGGATTAATTAATAAAACGTCTTCAATAATAATATCAACATTGCCTGTTCTGCGGGTCATGGCTCCACAATTATAATGAGCCAGATCTCTATTGGTGGTAACTATATATGGGTATTTTTCTCCATTTTGAACAATTTCCTCTGTCTCTTCCCAGTCAAAATAATAAAATTTCCCTTTGCCCCTTTTAAACTCTTCAAGGTGAATAATTTCAGTATCCGTACCATCAGCAGCTACCGGCCATTGCAAACCATTAGTACCGAGCCTTTCCCACGTAATTCCTTTAAAGAAAGGTACAATTTGAGAGATTTCCTGAAGTAATATTTTTGGGTCATAAGCAGGTTGCTCATAGCCCATTCGGTTCATCACATCCACAATTATTTGTCCATCTACTTTTGTACCTTCAATAGGTTCAACTGCCGCATTCACACACTGCACTCTACGTTCTCCATTAGTAAATGTACCCGATTTTTCCAGAAACGAGGCTCCGGGCAAAATCACATCTGCCAGCTTGGCCGTTTCGGTCATAAATAGTTCCTGCACAATAAATAAATCAAGTGAATTCAGTGCTTTCTTTACTTTGGTTGTATTAGGGTCGGTTTGCACCACATCCTCGCCAATAATCCAGAGTGCTTTAAGGTTGCCGTCTAAGGCGGCATCAAACATTTCAGGTATTTTAAGGCCTTCCTTTTTAGGCATTTCTGCCTTATAAAAGTCTCGGTATAAATTTTGAATTTCCGGTTGCGTAACATCCAAATACCCTGCTCCCTGATGGGGCTGTACTCCCATATCTGCTGAGCCTTGCACATTATTCTGCCCTCGCAACGGGTTTACTCCTACCCCTCTTCGCCCGATATTGCCTGTAATTAAAGCTAAATCAGCAATTAACTGAACGGTAAAGGTGCCTTGCGAGTGCTCAGTAACTCCTAACCCATGGAATGACATGGCATTTTTTGCTTTGGCATAAGCAACGGCAGCATCTCTAACCAAATTCTTTTCAACTCCTGTAACAGACGACATCTCGTCCATATCTAAGGCTAAGATTTGCGCTTTAAAATCTTCAAAGCCTTCGGTGCGGTTATCTATAAAATTGCTATCCTGCACATTTTCTTTAATAATGTAATGCAGCATCATATTAAGTAAGGCCACATTGGTGCCTGGCCGTAACTGCAAATGGTAATTGGCATAACGAGCCAATACTGTTTCCCGAGGATCAACCACAATTAACATAATGCCTTTCATGGCCGCCTGCTTAATTTTTGCGCCCGTTACCGGATGAGCAGCCGTTGGGTTAGCTCCAATAATCAATATACAGTTGGTATATTTTAAGTCGATGATAGAATTGGTGGCGGCACCTGTACCGAATGCACGTTGCATACCCAAGGCCGTTGGTGAATGACATACCCTCGCACACCCATCAATATTATTTGTTCCGACAACAGCTCGGATAAATTTCTGCATTAAATAATTTTCTTCGTTGGTGCAACGGGCAGAAGATATTCCTGCAATGGCATCTGGGCCATTTTCAGACTTGATTGTCGTTAGTTTATCTACAATAAATTCATATACTTCGTCCCAGCTTACTTCTTCAAAATTTCCGTTTCGTTTAATTAATGGCGACCGTAATCGTTCTGGGTGATTATAAAATTTAAATGCATACCTGCCTTTTAAGCATGTATGGCCTTGATTTACTTCGGCATCATAAGGTGCGGTAATGCTTATAACTTCGTTGTCTTTTACTGCCACATCTAAGTTGCAGCCTACACCGCAATAAGTGCAGATAGTTCGAGTGGTTTCTGTTGCCTCATTCGTTTTAGATTCAAATACATCAGTTATGGCACCCGTTGGGCAAGCCTGGCTACAAGCACCACAACTTACACAGTCAGATTCTTTAAAGCCTTCATTCATGCCCATCGTAACCGTGTTATCAAAACCACGGCCTGCCATAGTTAGTACCATTTCGCCTTGCACTTCATCGCACGCACGTATGCAGCGGTAGCAGTTTATGCATGCAGATAAATAAGAACGCATATAAGGGTGAGCTTCATCAACTCCTCTATCTAAATGATTTGCACCCGGTGCATAACGAACATCATCTGGAGTAATATTTAAGTTGAGGGCTACTTTTTTAAGTTCATTCGTGTTTGGGTTATCGGCTTTAAATTTATCGGCAGGGTAATCGGTTAAAACAAGCTCCACTATATTCTTTCGAAGCTTTTCTATCTTATTTGTGTGGGTATAAATAAAGCTCTCGTTCATAACGGGAGTATGGCAAGAAGCCTGTACTTTGGTCAGTCCATCTTGTTCCAAAGCAACCTCTACACTGCACACACGGCATGAGCCAAAGGGTTTTAAGTTTGGGGCATCGCATAAGGTGGGAACAGGCTCATCGCCTAAATGCCGTTTGAGGTAATTAAGAATTGTCTCATCCCCCTGAATTTCAAACGGTTCATTATTTATATAGGCTATTTTTGATTGTTCGTTGCTCATTATTACTCCTTTTAAAAGCTTATTATTATTGAAAAGAAATCAATAAGTTTATTAATACGCCTATCATCAAGGCTATACCAAAGCTTAACATTGTGCCAATTAAAACATACTCTGTTTTAAGCGTATCATCTGTTTTATACCTTAAAATTGATTTTGCAGCAATTAGAAATCCAACTGCTTCATATTGATGTAATAAAATAAATGTTAGTACTAATATTCGTTCTAAAATACCTATTAATTTTCCTGCATTAGGCAGATCATTATTTTCTAAAATTTTTATATCAAAAGCTATAAATACTTGTTTAATAAAAACATTGGCTGGTTTTAAACAGATTGCATATCCTATAAATAATAAAAGGTATTTTATATTTATTTCAAAAAAAGGTTGAATTCCAATATATCTTTCAAAAAAAATAACTACAAAAACTAGTATTGTTAGATGTAATGCCTGATCTATAAAAAAAGCATATTTACCCAAAGAGGAATGGTTATTTAGATGTTTTTTAAGCCCATCTATTACATAATGTGATATTGCTATTATTAAAGCAGCATAAATAAAATTTAGTTGAAATGATAAAATCCAAGCTACGGCAAATGTTATAAGCGCATGGTATTTTAAAAATGGACTTTTGAACCCCAGCTCATTTTTTTCTTTCGCTTGTTTATTTGTTTGAAAGAAA
>CAZZML010000091.1:0-9396 GCA_964654735.1 uncultured Roseivirgaceae bacterium
AGCCTTCGCTACGCTGTGGCGAATAACCATTTAGTTTGAATAGCTGAATAGTAACGATTATTCATGGATTATTCAGGCTAATAATGCTTCCTGAAAATTCTAGTTATTCCGGTTTCATCAATTATGCCAATTGGCCCTTTATAAATACCTCCTTCTCCCCCCAAATCGTGTACTTTTACCGCAATTACATTATTACCACTCAAGTCTAATAGTCCTTCAGGTATTTCATATATCCTCATTTGTTGGTACGATTGGCTTTCACCAAAGTTTTTACCATCATCTGTTCTGCCAATTTCTGTTCCATTTAAATAGGTAATATCAAAATCGTCTATTCTGCCTAATATCAAATAATAGATTTTACCTTTTTCGGGTGTAAATGTTAGTGTAAAATGCTTACGATACCAGGCAGTGCCATCAAAAGAGCGGTAGCCTTGGTTATCCCAAAATGAAGGAACTAGTAGGGTTTCCCAATGGTCATCATCCAAATTGGTTTGACTGAATGACCTGTCATTGTACTTTTTAAATTTCCAGCTACCATAGAGGTCTTGCAGCAAATCTTCACTACCCTCAGAGGCATAAATCCCTGGTCTTCCACTTACAATTCCTCCATCAAGATGTACATCATACACTCTTACAGCAATTACATTGTCTCCTTCAAAATTGATGGCTCCGGCAGGGATATGATATTTTCTGTTTGAGCTATAAGCGGTTCTAAATCGAGGAGGGAAACGGCCACTTTTGCCAATTAATTTCCCATTTAAATAAGTTTCATCAACATCATCTATAAACCCTAAAATTAGAAACTGTGCTTGGTTTTTATTTAATTTACTGCCATCAAAATGTACTCTATACCATGCATATCCATCGTACCCGTTAAAGCCCTCATTTTCCCAAGTGGCAGGTACTCTTATGTTTTCCCAATTGCCATCGTTATACTCAACAGATGCCCATTTTTCGTTATCACCGATACTGAACTGCCACTCCTTGGATAAGTTTATTTTCATAACCATATCATCATATACATTAACCACTGGCGGTTCACCCCATTGGTCGAAATGAATGAAATGAGTGTCATCGAATAGCCAATCCCAAAACCAATGCCGGGGGGGCGGAGGATTTGTTTCACTCTTCTCATTATCACCCCGGGTTTGAGCAAAAATATTTGTTGCTCCCAGTAGGCAAATGAAGGCAATAGTTAATGATATGTTCTTAATTGAAATCATTCATTTTCCCTTGGCAGAATTATCATTTGTTGTTACTATTAATGAGTTATTTTTAATTAACCTGTTCTTTTCTTTGTAACGCATTACCACAGTGCCGTTTCCCATATCAATAACAAATCCATAAGCTCGCATCATATTGGTGCCTATAATGGCAGTAATCCTTTTTCCGGTTCTTGCTTGTATAGATTCTACAATATTGGTAATATCAAATGCAAACATCGGGTTTTTTAGCTGTTTGTTGCCAAATTTAAGGTGAGCATTTGTTGCTCTGTGTAGTTGGTTGTTATCTGAACCAAAGCCTGGAACTTTTAATTCATTTTTTAGAAAAGTACTAAACCCATATTTGTCTTTTGATTTTATGTTCAAAATACTAATATCAGTGCCAGTATCTAATAACACCCAGGTTTTTTTATTGTTGAGTGTCATTTCAATAATTGGTTTATGCTTGTACCTGGCCTCTTGTACATTAATTCTTTGAGCATAACCAAAGTTATAGATAAATCCTGCTAAAACTAAGAGTGTAATTTGTGTTTTCATGGTGTTTGTTGTTTGGTTTTGTATAAATAATAGTTCAAACTAACTCACAATCATGTTACCGGATGTAACCGTAAAGTAAAGAGATGTAATAAATTGTCATGGCGTAAAAGTTTATTGCCCACAGAATCAATGTACAATAAATCAGGTTAAAAACTACACCATTTTATACCCTAATCCGTGTACGGTTAGTATTATTTTAGGATCGTTAGGGTTTATTTCCACCTTTTGGCGAAGTCTTAAAATAAAGTTGTCTATGGTTCTGGTTGTAGGAAACTCGTTATATCCCCAGATATTTTTTAACAGGTCATCCCTGCTTACCAGTTTTTGTTTATGGCTCCATAAAAAATGCAACACTTCAAATTCGCGATGCGATAATTTTACTTTTTCGCCTGCCACATTTGCTTCATAGTTTTTAAAATCCACATCCATTAAACCAATTGTTTCAATTTGCTTGTTAGATGATTGATTTGAAGATGTGTGCGTTCTTCTCAATATGGCTTTTATTCGGGCAATCAATTCCCGAAGGCTAAAAGGTTTGGTTATATAATCGTCTGCCCCCAGTTCCAGGCCAAGTACCCTGTCAATTTCTTCTCCTTTTGCAGTTAGTAAAATAACAGGAACCTGGTTTTTTTCCTGCCTTATTTTTTTACACACATCAAATCCCGACATTTCCGGCATCATAACATCCAACACTACCAAATCGAATACCTGCATCTTTAATTTCTCCAAAGCCTCGGCTCCATTGGCGGCCATATCTGTTTGATAACCTTCAAAAATCAAGTTATCAGAGAGGCCTTCTCTCATGGAAGGCTCGTCATCTACAATTAATATACGTATCATTTAGAATTTTCTATTATCGGGAATTTTAAAGTAAACGTACTTCCCTGATTAAGCTTTGAAACAACCATTACTAAGCCTTGGTGAGACTCCATAATATGTTTTACTATGTTTAACCCCAAACCGGTTCCTTTGGTTTTTTGTGTTAATGCATCTTCAACACGGTAAAACTTATCAAAAATTCGCCCTTGTATGCTTTTATCAATCCCTTTTCCTTTATCTGTTACTTTGCAACAACCATAGCTGCCTTCAATGCAGGTAGTTATGGCTATATATTTTTCTTTATCGCTGTATTTAATGGCATTTTCAATAAGGTTTGAAAGAGCCTCTTCAAATGCCTGAACATCTACTTTTACAGGTATAGCATTTAATGAAAGGGTTAACGTGCATTTTACACCTTTCTCTTTAAAAGTATAAGCATAGTTGGAGTAAAGTTGTTTCACCAATTCATTCATATCCTTGTTTACCATCGTATAGGTTTTTTGATTGGCTTCAATTTTAGAAAAATCTAAAATATTATTTACTAAGTAGGCTAATCTTCCGGATTCGTGGTGAATGACTTCATAATAGTGTTGCTTTTTTTTGTCTGTAGTAATACGACCTAACATCAGTGTTTCGGCATGCATTCTGATTAAAGAAAGTGGAGTTCTTATTTCATGCGAAACATTGGATACAAAATCTGATTTTAATTGAGCTACCTTCAATGTATTTCTAATATTGCGAATCATAATAAAGGCTCCAATAATCAACGTTAGCACAGAGAAGAAAAGAATGTACAAATTATTCCGGCTTCGTTTTCTAATTAGTTCAGCAAAACTCACTCCTTTAGATTGAATTGCTAAGTAGGTGTCAGGTAAAATCCATAAATCTCTTTTTACATAAGTTTTGTCGATATTAAATGAGCTAGTACTGTAAATAATGTTTGGGTTTACCTGTTTTTTAGATTCCTGCAAAACAGCTATACTAAATTCATCCAGTGCAATTTTTTGCATTTTTGCTCCCAACATTTGTTCTACCCAATAAGTAGGTTCAAACACAAAAAGCACATTGTATAAAGTGGAATCCTTATCGTAAATCATTACGGTTATTCCAGCTTGCGAGGGTTTTAATCCATCTATCGGAGTCCAATTATCTGCTGACTGAATTTTTTGAAACCCGGCTGAAAGGTAGTTGGCCAGTTGCAGCATTACGGAGTCTTTTCTATTATACCATGCTTTTATTTCTTGTTTGGTATTTTTACCTGCCTCCACATAGTCGTTAAAAAACACACTGTCTTTTTTAGTAACTATATGCCTAAGTACAAGCATTTGAATAGACTCATTGCCAAGAACCAAATTAAACGCATTTTTTGATATTGGCTCATTTTCATTAGTCAATCGCCTAATCCACTGGCTCATCATATCATCTGCATACTGATTTAATGAAAAGAGTACAGCTTCCATTTGTTTTTCATAAATGGCATCAGCCATTTTTTCATCGTTATCCAATGATTTAACTTGTAAAAAAGCGTATATCAAAAAAGGAATAACAATTAGAATCAATAATATTAATACAGCACTAATGCTCTTGTTCATTTTAAATTGGTAACTGTTATACTAAAGGTAGATACTTTAAATCAGTTTTTTAAACTCTGGCAATACTGGTTTATTAATGTCACAATTTTCTCCATCTAAATTAGTAATGTGATAGATTTTCCTTGTGGATTTAAGGTACTATAAGTTCTTGGGTTAAAAAACTAAAAATTTTCTCTATCTTTTAATTTTTAGTTGTACTCTTGCCAAACAAAGATGAAAAGCAACTATATCCATAGCGTAAAAATGATGAACATCTGTATGATGTGCAGGAAAGCTATGGATAGGTTTTAAAAATATTAGTATATAAAATATTAAAAAGCCTCTCCATATCGAGAGGCTTTTTTTATGCATAAAAAATGAAGAATATTTTAATAACGGGATTGATTCAAACGAAACATATGATGTGTGGTAGGATGATGTGTTGTACATACACCAAAGGGAAAGCTATGATAAAATGTTGTTGCAATACTTAAATAAAATAACATTATAAAAAAAGCCTTCCCATAAACGGAAGGCTTTTTTTATGACCAAAAACAAACGAAAAACTACTAATATTTTATAAGAAAAATGGAAAGCTTTAGAACAGAACTGGAAAATCCGGTAGTAGAAAAAGACATTATTGAACTGGAGAAGAAGATCTGGCAATACAGGCAAGGCGAAATAGATGAAGATCGTTTCCGCAGCCTTCGGTTAGCAAGAGGAGTGTACGGGCAACGCCAACCCGGTGTACAAATGATTCGGATTAAAATACCCTATGGCAAACTAACCATCAGGCAGCTCCGCAGAATTGCTGATGTGGCAGATGAATACTCAACCGGGAGGCTGCACGTAACCACCCGGCAAGATATTCAAATTCATTATGTGAGTTTAGACAGAACCCCACAGTTATGGGAGGAGTTGGAGAAAGACAAGATTACCCTTCGCGAAGCATGTGGAAACACAGTTCGAAACATTACTGCTTCAGCGTTAGCAGGGGTTGACCCTGATGAGCCGTTTGACGTAACTCCTTATGCGCATACAGCCTTTGAGTACTTTCTTCGAAACCCTGTAGGCCAGGAATTAGGCCGCAAAATTAAAATTGCATTCTCATCCAGCGAAAAGGATACAGCCTATACATTTATTCATGACCTTGGATTTATCCCTAAGATTAACCACACTAATAGTAGTGAGCAGAGAGGGTTTAAGGTAGTAATTGCCGGTGGGTTAGGCTCCACCCCAATACTGGCACAAACAGTTTATGAGTTTTTGCCCGAAGAACAAATGATTCCATTTACTGAGGCAGTTATCAGAGTATTTGATAGAGAAGGAGAGCGCAATAACAGAAATAAAGCACGGTTAAAATTTTTAGTAAAATCTATTGGGTTACAAACATTTTTGGCTTTGGTTAACAAAGAAAGAATTGCCCTAAAAGATAAGGTGTATCCCATAGATGTATCAGTAGCTGCAACACCCGAAGCTAAAGTATTTACAGATGCTCCTGAAATTAGCAACCTGGCAAAGGATAAATTTAATAGATGGAAAGGCTCAAATGTTGTTGCCCAAAAGCAAGAGGGGTTTTATGCAATAAAAATTAAACTACAAACTGGTGATTTTACCACTACAATTGCCCGTAAATTAGCAGATACAGTAGATACGTATGCGGCAGATGATATACGCCTAACCATAGGGCAGGGTATTATTTTAAAATTTATCCGGGAAGAACATTTGCCCTATTTATTTACCCAACTTGATGTATTAGGCCTAGCCGAACCCGGTGCCGAAAGCACTGCCGATATTACTGCTTGCCCGGGTACAGATACTTGTAATCTTGGCATTTCAAATAGCACAGAAATTACCAGAAAGTTAGAGCGTGTAATAAATACCCAATATCCCGATTTTATTTATAATAATGATATTAAGATTAAAATAAGTGGCTGCATGAACTCGTGTGGTCAACATGCGTTGGCAAATATCGGGTTTCATGGCAGTACTATAAAATCTAATAAGCTTGTTGCACCTGCATTGCAGGTTTTACTTGGCGGAGGTGTTGTGGGCAATGGTATAGGGAGGGTTGCAGGTAAAGTAATTAAGATTCCCAGCAAAAGGGGACCACTGGTTTTATCAACTATTTTAGATGATTATAAATCACATAAATTAAAGGACGAACTTTTTAATACCTATTACGACCGCCAGAGTAAAAATTACTTTTACCAGCTTTTAAAACCAATTGCTAATACAGACCATATTACTGCCGATGAGTTTGTTGATTGGGGGCATACAACCCAATTTGAAACTTCCATTGGAGTGGGTGAATGTGCGGGAGTAACCATCGATTTGGTTGCAACCCTTTTATTAGAAGGCGAAGAAAAACTGGCCAAAGCCAACGAAGCATTGGAACTATTGGCTTATGCCGACTCCATTTACCACAGTTACTCGGCTTTAATAAATGGAGCCAAGGCATTACTAACAGGAGAACAGGTTAAAACAAATACCCAAAAAACCATTATTAAGCTTTTTGATGAGCTTTTTGTAAGTACAGGTAAAATAAATTTAGACAGCAGTTTTGAGGAGATGGTACTTAAAATTAACCAGAATGAACCTACACCTGAATTTGCCGGAAGTTACTTGCAAAATGCCCAACATGTGTATAAGGCCATTGTTGAATTAAGAAATAATCAATTGGGAGATGGAAACAGGAAATAACAAAAATGCAAGTCCATTATTAACCTTAATTGGTGCCGGGCCGGGCGACCCGAATTTGATTACTGTTAAAGGGGTAAAGGCACTTTCAAAAGCTAGGGTGGTTTTGTACGATGCACTTATACACCTTGATTTACTAAACTACGTGCCTGAAACAAGTATTAAAATACTGGTAGGAAAAAGGTCGGGTTCCCACAGCTATTCTCAGGATGAGATAAATAAATTAATAGTAAAATATGCCCATAAGTATGGGAATGTAGTTCGGTTAAAAGGGGGCGACCCTTTCATATTTGGGAGAGGTAAAGAAGAAATTGAATATGCGCAAATGTATGGCGTAAAAAGTGAGGTTATTCCTGGGCTTACAACGGCCACTTCTTTGCCTGCATTACAAGGAATATCGCTTACCACACGAGGTGTAAACGAAAGTTTTTGGGTGGTAACAGGCACCACTCAGTCCGGTGTTCTTTCTTCTGATATTTTGTTGGCAGCGCAATCTACAGCTACGGTAATAGTGCTAATGGGCAGGAATAAATTACCTGAAATTGCCGGCATCTATAAATCTTTGGGAAGGGAAAACCTGCCCATTGCATTAATTCAAAATGGCTCACTACCCAATGAAAAAATAGCATTGGGAACCATAAAAACCATAGAAGAAGAGGTGTTGATAAAAGGAGTTGGAACACCTGCCATTATCGTGATTGGTGATGTTGTAAATCAGCATCATGATTATTTATTTAAAACAATTGAACAAAACTTACTACATACAAGCTATGAAAACCATTAATTCTAAAAACCCACTCTTTCCAATATTTCTTAAACCCGATCAATTAAAAATTTTGATTATCGGTGGAGGTAAGGTAGCTGCCGAAAAGTTGCATTTTCTTTTAAAAAGCAGCCCTCAGGCAACGGTAACGATAGTTGCACCTAACATCTCAAACAAAGTTTTTGATTTGGTAAGCAAGCACCAGTACAGTAAAATTATTCTTCGCAGTTATAATGAAGAAGTCATTGGCTCACACAACATTATCATTGCCGCCACTAATGACAAAGCTATTAATAAAGCTATCTGGCATAGTGCCAGGCAAAAAAGGATACTCATAAATGTAGCTGACACACCGGAGCTATGCGATTTTTATTTGGGGTCAATTGTAACAAAGGGCGACCTAAAACTGGCCATCTCTACCAACGGGAAATCGCCCACTTTTGCCAAACGCTTTAGAGAAGTGCTGGAAGATGTGTTGCCCAATGAATTACCGCAGACACTTAATAATCTCCATATTATCAGGAAAAGGTTGAAAGGCAATTTTTCAAAAAAAGTAAAGGAGTTGCATTCCCTAACCTCAGGGCTAACCTCTGGTTATGAAAGAGTTTAGGCATAGAAATTTGATTAAAAGGCTAATCTATAGAGCCTATAACAACTAAAAAATAAATTAACATGGTTAAAGAAATAACAGTACAAGAGCTAAACGAATTAGTCGAAAATAAAGAGGATTTTCAACTAATTGATGTAAGGGAAGAATTTGAACATAAAGTCTCAAATATTGGAGGACAGCTAATTCCACTTGGGAAAATATATTTTAGTTTAAGCGAAATAGAAAAAGATAAAAAAGTGGTGATTTATTGCCGTAGCGGAAAAAGGAGTGCCGATGCGGTAAAACTACTGCAAGATGCAGCCAGGCTAGAAAACCTTTATAACCTTAAAGGAGGAATCTTAGCCTGGTCGGCAGAAATTGACGAAACGGTTTCAACACTTTTATAATGAATTAACGAATACTAATGAGTACGGAAATACAAAAATCGAATGCGATAACTTCTCACGAAATTGAGCAGTTAAATAATAAATACCGTTCCTTATCACCCACAGGGCGAGTAAAGGAGCTGTATATTGATTTTGGACAAAACGAGGTAATGCTTACTTCCTCTTTTGCCGCTACGTCAGCTTTTTTACTAAAGCTGTTTTCTGATGTAAATAAAAGCCAGAAAATATATTTTATTGATACAGGTTTTCATTTTAAAGAAACCCTTATTTATAAAGAGTATTTAACACTTTTATATGGGTTAAATGTTGAAAGTGTGAAAGCTGAAAAATGGAAACACGATTTTACTATTGAAGATAAAACCTGGAAAACTGATCCTGATTTATGTTGTTCGGTAAACAAAGTGGAGCCGTTAGAGGAACTAAAGAAAAATTATAAGGTATGGGTTTCAGGGTTAATGGCCTGGCAAAGCGATCATCGGTCTTCGTTGGATATTTTTGAAGAACGTAATGGCATAGTAAAATTTTACCCATTATTGGATGTAACCAGAGACGAACGTGAAAGCTATATCAAAGACCATCACTTGCCATTTCACCCGTTAATTTCTAAAGGATATTTTTCGATAGGGTGCGAACACTGTACACTACCCGGAAAAGGAAGGGAAGGAAGGTGGAATAACAGCCCCAAAACGGAATGTGGGTTACATTTGTAAATATCCTAAATTTAACTTTTTTGGGCTAAGTTCTAAACAATACAGCTAAAATGCTTATATATTCCACTAAAACCGTC
>CAZZML010000092.1:0-9345 GCA_964654735.1 uncultured Roseivirgaceae bacterium
AATTTTTGAAGATGCCAGTCTACTTGCCAATAATGGAAGATGGAACTCTTGTGTAAATAGACTGTATTATTCCAGTTATTACATAATCCGTGCGCTGTTATTCAAGAACGAGATCAAATCAGAAACTCATAACGGTGTAAAAACCCAATTTTTTAAAAACTATATTAAAACAGGAATTATTGAAACTTCACTAGGAAAACTTTATTCACACTTATTGGATTGGAGGCAAGAAACTGATTATGCGGGCTTCGTAGAATTCGATAAAGAAACAGTGCTGCCTCTTATGGATCAAGTGAAGGAACTAAACTCCAAGATTAAAGGATTAATATAACGTAAATTCGGTTTATGGCAAATCTTTAAAATCGCTTCACTGTTTAAAAAACAACAAGTTGCTTTTGGCCTTACCCTTAATAAGCCCTAACTTTTTTGCCTTCCATAAAATTACTAAAGGCTTTATTAACTACTTTATGACCTCCATTGGTGGGAAAATCACCCGTAAAATACCAGTCGCCTAAATGGTTGGGGATGGCCTTATGCAAGTTTTCGATAGATTGAAAAATCACCTCCAGCTCCGCAGTCATACTTTCCGGCTTTACAATTTCGGCTATTTTATTTGTTATTTCCTTTGCAGTAAACTCTTTATAGAGTGCTTGCACAAAATTTGGAGGGGCAACGGCTTCTTTATTTTCCTGGCATTTTAAATAGGCCTCATCTAATAAATTATGCTTGCCTGTATCTTCCAACAATCCCAATAGTGCTCTAAATGCAACAAACTCATGCATTTTAGACATGTCTATTCCGTAACAATCAGGGTAGCGAATTTGAGGAGCGGATGAGGTAACCACCACTTTTTTAGGCTGCAAACGGCCAATTAATGTGAGGATACTTTTCTCAAGTGTGGTTCCTCTCACAATAGAATCATCGATAATAACCAAGGTGTCTATATCCTTTTTAATTACTTCATAAGTGCTATCATACACATGCGAAACAAGGTCGTCTCTACTTGCATCATCGGTAATAAAGGTTCGCATTTTCACATCCTTAATTACAAGTTTTTCAACTCGTGGTTTCAAATGCATTAATTCCTTAGCAGGGATTTTTGTCTTTTTACCCTCTAGTGCTTTAAGTCGTTCCTTGGCAATATATTCTTCGATACCCTCAATCATACCCAAAAAGGCTGTTTCTGCTGTATTGGGTATAAAAGAAAATACGGTATGCTCAAGGTCAAAATCAACTGCTTTTAGCACATCAGGCACCAGTAAACGCCCCAGTGCCTTACGCTCTCGGTAAATATCAGGATCGGTTCCTCTTGAGAAATAAATGCGCTCGAAGCTACACGATTTCTTGGGTAAGGTCTCAATAAATTGATTTTGCTTAAAGTCACCATCTCTATCAATAACCAGCGCATGTCCGGGCTTAATTTCTTCAATTTGATCGTAATCAACATCAAACGCTGTTTTTATGGCAGGCTTTTCCGAAGCAACCACAATTACCTCATCATCGGTATAATAATACGCTGGCCGAATGCCCGCAGGATCACGAGCTATAAATGCCGACCCACTGCCTGTTAAACCTGCCATGGCATAGCCTCCATCAAAATCTCTACATGCTTTTTGCAATACGTGTGTTAAATCAAGCTCTCTGGCTATTATTTCAGCAATTTCTTTATTAGAGTATTGAAATTTATATTTATCAAAAAGACGTTGGTTCTCTTCATCCAAAAAGTGACCAATCTTCTCCATTACGGTAACCGTATCAGATTTTTCTTTGGGGTGCTGGCCAAGATCAATAAGAATTTGAACAAGTTCCTCCACATTGGTCATATTAAAATTGCCTGCCAATGCAAGGCTACGGCTACGCCAATTATTTTGCCTTAAAATAGGGTGGCAATTTTCGATGCTGTTTTTGCCGTGAGTACCATAGCGCAAATGCCCTAGCCACAACTGACCGGTAAAAGCAGAGTTTGCTCGAAGCCATTCGGCATCGTTATATAGCTCTCCACCTATTTTAGAAGCCTTGATGTATTTTTTATCAATCTTTCCAAAAATATCTGCAATCGGGTCTTTATTTACCGATCGGTAACGGCTAATGTATTTTTTGCCTGGTTGCTGATGAATTTTAATATTGGCAATGCCCGCACCATCCTGCCCTCTATTTTTTTGCTTTTCCATAAGCAAATACATTTTTCGAGCTGCATAGGCTGGTGAACCATATTTTTCAATGTAATATTCGAGAGGTTTCCTGAGGCGGATAAGCGCAATACCGCACTCGTGTTTTATAAAGTCACTCATTGGGTTTCCGATTGCTGTGGCAAAGTTAGCAGGTTGTTTTAATTTTATTGAGTCTTACGATTTTTAGATTGAAGTTTTTAGCAAATATTTCCTACTATTTCAATTTTGTTGAAAATACTGAGTCCCAAAGGGTGGTATAAAATCCATAATTTCCAGTCGATTCTGCATGGTGGTCTTTATGAAACAAACTGTTTCCAAAAAAACGGGCTTGCTTAGTCGAATTTGTATTTAAATGCGCTAAAACACCGTAGGCCCAATTAAATAATATGAAAACAATAAAGCTATAAATACTAAAATCATATAAATAGGCTGATATTGTAAGTAATAACCCGAAGAAGAAAGCTTCCAACGGATGCATAACATATAAACTAAACTCATTAAAATAGGTGTGCGAGTGATGATGCTTATGCAGGATTTTGAATGGCCACATTTTATGAGATAAGTAATGTAGGCCGTACATAAGAAAATCAAATACTAAAATTAAGATAACCAAGTCTCTAAAAAAGAATTTATTAGTAAACACAATGGCACCATTTAAATAAAGAAAATACCCTGGAATGGCTGTTAATATATTAACTAGCAATATTATCAAGCTCGATTTTACATCTGCTTGTGTAATTTCTAACCTCTTTAAGTTTCGATATTTAGACCAAGAAAAACTGATTAAAATATTTAAGACATACATTCCAAAATTCGAAAGAATCAAGAGCGGCCAAAAGAAATATGCGTTCAATAAGTCCATCTAATAATTATTGTGTGGACAAAAACCATTACTCCCATAATTGGTGTTTTTGCAATACCACTGGCTCTCCAAAAAACAGTTTCGCAGAGTGCTCAAAAGATTCAGTAAGGTCAGATACATAAAATTGACTCTCCCTTTCAACTAAGGAATCATTTAACAAATCAGATGAGGTTAAAAATTCTTTTAAAAACCGAGCTGTTATAATGGAAGAATCAAGAATATTAACTTTTCTATTATAAAACTCACTTAGCTCTTCTTTAATTAAAGGGTAATGCGTGCAACCTAACACCAAAGAATCAATATTTGTAATAGAAGCATCTCCCAAGTACTTTTCAATAATGTCGTGTGCGATTTTATTATGCAAAAAGCCTTCTTCAATCATAGGAACAAGCAAAGGGGTAGCCAATGATTTTACTCGAATTTTAGGGTTGATACTTTGAATAGAGCGAGAATAAATATTTGAATTAACCGTTTGCTTTGTACCAATGACTCCTATTGTTTTATCGTTTTCATTCTTAATCAAAAAGTCAACCATAGGCTCAATTACATTAATAATAGTAGCCCTGCTGGCAACATACTCTTTTAGTAAATCATTAGCCGCAGCGGAAGCAGAGTTACAGGCAATAACAATAACTTTGCAATTTTGCTGTAAGAAAAAATCTGCAATTTTAATGGCATAGGCCTGAATGGTAGCTGTAGATTTATCTCCATAAGGCAGATGAGCCGTATCTCCAAAATAAATCAGGTGCTCATTAGGCAGCACTTCCTTAATGGCATGTGCCACAGTGAGGCCTCCAATACCACTATCAAAAATTCCGATGGGTGCGTTATTTCGCATAAGCAAAGATGTTATAATCGAATTTTAAAAAACGCTTTTATGCCTAAAAAAAATAATTGGAGAGCTACGGAATAATTGCTAGAGCCTAATGACATTTTTCCTTCAAAGGCTACTCTTTTAAATAATGCAATGTCTTCTTGCCTATTAACATTTAGCTTAAAAGCTTTGTTACAAACTTTTAATGTTGAGCCTAGCATCCTGCTATTCCTAATATATTGATTGGTCGAAGCGGAGTTTGCCAATGTTCTTCTTTGCACTGTTATTATTGGCTGATAACAATAATAATATGTTCGAGACGACCGTATCCAAAAATCAAAATCCTCATACTCCAAATTTTCATCATATCCACCCAAATTTACTACCATCGATGTTCTGTAAATCATTGTAACCGGATTTAGAAAATATTTGCCAAGCAAGGCTTTATATATGTCTCCTTTTGGCACAAGCCCATTTTTAAAAAAGGATTGAGTTAAATGTTTTCCGGTAATTCTACCTGATGAATCAATAATTTCAGCATCCGCATAAAACACACCATATTTTTCTCCTCTTTGTGTTAATTCTTTAACCCCAACGCCAATGGAGTTTGGTAATAAAATATCGTCAGCAGCCAAATCAATGATAAATTCACCTTTTGCCAATGTAAGTGCTTTATTAAAGGTTTTGCAGTGCCCAATATTTTGCAAGTTTAGCACCAGTTCACATTCAACATCCACAGTAATGCTTTTAATTATTTTCTGACTATCATCGACACTTGCATCATCGGCTATAATTAACTGGATGTTCGGGTACTCCAAATCCCGGATAGCAGTTAAAGAGTCTTCAATATATTTTGAATGGTTAAAGCTAATGCAGATGATGGTTACTAGAGGCTGCTGCACAAATTAATGAGTTAATGAATAGAAAATTTTATCAGACTGTTGTGATCCCAAATTCTTTTTAAAAGTGAAAAGCCCTTCATTCAGAACCCCATTTAAGGTTGATATTCCTAAATCGAGTACTTTGTACCCATTTTTATATCCATAATTATAAATGTTATTAACCAAGTAAGCAAGTGGGCTGAAACTACGGTAATCTTCTTCATCAGCATGATAAAAATTGTATAATACTTCAGAATTTAGTACTACGGTTATTGAAGCTGCAATTATTTTCTCTCCATCCTTAATTACGAATAATAAATAGTTCTTAGGGTTAGATTTTACTGCTCCGCTAAGCTCTTTTAAAGTCATACTTGTACTGTATTTCTTCCTTTTTCTGGTTTTAAGAATGAGCTCATAAATAGCTGGCAATGCTTCCAGAGAAACTTTTGAAAATTCAAACCCATTCTTTATACATTGTTTAATCTTCTTAATTTCATTGCGTTTGGCAACCTGATTAAAACCCAAATTAGTAATGAAGATATGCTGATTTATTTCTTTAGTACTTTCTATAAATCCATAACTCAACAAAACCTGATGAATCAACTTTGAGTTATTCCAATAAACAGGGAACCCTTTTATGTTAACTTTTGCTACTTTCAATGCTTTTAATGCCTGAATTAACTCACCAACAAACCAAGTTAGTTCTTGCTCAGCAAGCGAAGTAGAAATATCAAACGAACCAAATGTAGCTTGAAAGCCCGATGCTGCTTCTCTCTCGTTAATGTAAAAAAATATTTGCGCCAGAGGTTGCTCACCAATTAATTGCCAGCCTTTTACTTTAAACGGCTTATTTAATAAAAACGAAGCAGAGTTAAAAAGATGAGCACCCACCATACTTTTCTGAGGAGTAATTTCTATAATATGAAGTGAATTTTTGATTGTTAAGCTCATCTACTGCCAAAGTAGTATTTTTGATTTATAAGTCATCGTATAATAATTAGTTTAGATATTTTAGGACAAATAAGATCGTTGAATCTCACCAATACATTAGTAGTAGTGATTCGATATTTTGGAGGAACTAAACTAGGAGTTAGTGGATTAATACAAGCGTATAAAATAGCAGCAGAGGAAGCCCTTAAAAATAGTGCAGTTATAAAAGAGCATATTACAGTTCCTCTTCACATTTCGTATGGCTACTCCACCAATGAAGTAATGAAACTGATAGACCAATTCAACCTCCATATCATCAATCAGGAATTTACCGAAAGGTGTTCGTTGAAAGCAAGTATTATTATTAGCAAACAAGAACAGGTGCTAAAAGAGCTGGAGCTACTGATTGATACAGGGCACGATATCCAAATTTTATAAAGATTTACTTCCTAATACAGAACTATTTTTATTTTTAATTAGACTATAAAAAGTATTTTAATTAAATGCTAAAAATAATCGTATAGTACTTGGCTATACAAGGTACTTTAGCCGTACAACATAGCAACAACTCAAAATAACTCATTATGAAACAACAAAACTCAACTCCTCACCGACATAGATCGGCCACAATTCCAATACGAGTAGCCGCAGAAACAGGTTACTAAACTTTAACTGAACGACCGTCAGAATTATTCTTTTTGGTGTGTTCATAACTCTTAAAAAATGAAATTGGAAAACACTCAAACTCAAATGCGCAAAGGCATACTCGAGTACTGCATTTTGCAGATAATTGCTCGAGGCGAAGTATATGCTTCGGATCTATTACGTGAGCTTACCGATGCAAAAATTATGATTGTAGAGGGCACCCTCTACCCCTTACTCACCCGTTTACGAAAGGCTGGATTGGTAGAATATAAATGGGTAGAATCATTGTCAGGGCCACCTCGTAAGTATTATACACTTACAAAAGATGGCAATTCTTTCCTTGATAATCTGGATCATACGTGGGCAGATTTGGTAAAATCGACCAAATTAATTACAAATCGAACCAAGAAAGCTAATAAATAGCATTAGCAACCTGACAAAAACATTAACACAATGAAAAAAAATATAAGTATTAATATAAGCGGCATCATTTTCCACATTGAAGAAGATGGATACGACCGCCTCAAAGAATATTTAGATTCTATTAATAAATACTTTTCAACCTTTGATGATAGCAGCGAAATTATTGCTGACATAGAAAGCAGAATTGCGGAAATTTTCCTTGAGAAATTAAAAGATGATAAACAAGTTATCACGAACGAAGATGTTATTGCCCTGACTGCCACCATGGGCAGCATCCAGGATTTTCAGGCAGTTGAAGAAGAGACTGATCCTGATTATGAAGAAGAGGCGGCTAATGATGAACAATCTGCGCAAGGAGGTTTTGCAAACGAGCATGTTCCCCCTAGCAAAAGACTTTATAGAGATAATAAACGAAAATTAATTGGTGGAGTTGCCTCTGGTATTGCCAACTATTTTTCCATTGACCCTGTTTGGATAAGGTTAGGGTTTATTGTACCCCTTTTTGATGTGTTTATAACATTTTCGATAGGCCCAGTAGCCTTTGTCGCTTATTTAATTATGTGGATTGCAGTGCCAGGTTCTGACACATTAGAAGAAGACAAGTCGATGAAAAAACTATACCGAAACCCTGACGGAAAAGTAATTGCAGGGGTTTCGCAAGGCTTGGCTAAATTCCTTGATATTGACATTACCGTTGTTCGGGTTCTGTTCGTGTTATCTATCTTTTTAGGAGGTACAGGCTTATTGGTATATGTTGTTTTATGGATAATTCTACCCGAAGCCACCAGTATTACAGATCGTGTACAGATGGAAGGTGATAAAATTACGCTTGAAAATATTGATTCAAGCATTAAAAAAGCACAAGTAAAAGAGGCGAACCCAACAGAAGAGTCGAAATTAGCGACAGTGCTATTATTCCCATTTAGAATATTAGGAACCATATTTAAAGGAATAGCCCATGCACTTTCACCCATTTTTAATTTTTTAGCACAGCTTGTTAGAGTATTTGCAGGACTCATCATAACCATTGTGGGTATTAGCATGTTCTTCTCCATTACAGTAACAATTATTGCTCTATTAGGAATGTTATCGGGATTAAATTATCTACACCTAG
This sequence comes from uncultured Roseivirgaceae bacterium, assembly GCA_964654735.1. Classification (GTDB taxonomy): domain Bacteria; phylum Bacteroidota; class Bacteroidia; order Cytophagales; family Cyclobacteriaceae; genus JAKISE01. The sequence continues at coordinate 7,841 of CAZZML010000092.1, forward strand.
ACTTTATTCCTTTTGATATTTTAGCCGATACACTACCAACTGTGGGTATTATTGGAACTTATCTAGTAACTGCCATCCCTTCCCTATTATTATTATTGGTAGGCATATCGTTACTTTCTAAAAAATCTGTAATAGCCCCTACATTTGGCTGGGCTTTATTCGGCATTTGGATTATTGGAGCTGTAATGATGGCAGTAACTATTCCAAAGGTGCTTTTTCAATACAAAGAACACGCAAGGGTTTCTGAAACTACCAACTTTAACTCAGGCTACCAAAGCATGTATTTTGACATAAATGAGACGGGTCTAGGAGACTATAGTGGCTTAAAATTAAAAATGAAGGGCTATGATGGAGGTGAAATTAAACTTGTATCGGAGTATTCAGCACAAGGATCTACCAAAAGAGAAGCAGCAAAAAATGCCAGGATGATTATTTATAATGTAATACAAAATGATTCGGTTATCACGTTTGATTCAAATATTCAGTTTAAAGAAAATGCTGTTTTCAGAGACCAGGAACTAAAGTTAACACTTATGATTCCGTACAATCTTAAATTTAAGATGGATGAAGATTTTGATGATTTATTAAGGTATGGAATTAGTTCTTATGGTTTTTATAGTTCGGATGTAAAGGATAACACCTTTTATTTTAACGAATCTGGATTAGACTGTTTCACTTGCCTAACCAGTGAAAGAAGTATTGATAGACGAAGAGATAATTATGAGGAGGTATTTGAAGAAAGCTCATCAACCTATGGAAACTCTGAATCTTATAATTTTGAAAATTTTGAGGCCGTAAGCATTACCGGCCCATTTAGCATTAGCATTGCACAAGGTGATGAATACCGGGTGGTACTAAGTGGACAAGAACATAAGATGAAAGAAATTGAAGTTTCTGAACATAACGGAGTACTAAAAGTTGGGTACAACGAAAAAGATATTGATTTGTACAAAGGATACCGAAAATTAAAGTTGAGAATAATTATGCCTGGTTTAACTAACTTAAACATTAAAGGAGCATCCGTTGGCAATATTGCAGGGTTCGAGGAAGAAAAAATGAAGATACGAATTTCAGCAGCCTCTGAAATCACCATCGATTCGGACATTAGCTATATCAACTTAAACTTGAGCAGTGCATCCACACTCAATTTAATTGGAACAGGAAACGTAATGGAAGCTAAATTATCATCAGCTGCACAACTAGATGCCTATAAATTTGATGCACAAAATGTAAGTGTAAGAGTTAGCAGTGCCGCTAAGGCCAAAGTGTATGCTACCGAAACGTTAAGTATTAGTGCGTCATCTCTTGGCGATGTAAAATATAGAGGAGGTGCTACGGTTACAAAAAAGAGGTCTTCCTCTTTAGGCAATATTACAGAGGATTAAATAAGAATTACCTCTTTAATTAAATACCTTAAATCCGCAAGGAACTTTGTGATGAAAGCCATAATATGATGTTAGTCAGGTGCTCGCACAGATATTTGGAACGGAATCAATGTAGCATAT
>CAZZML010000093.1:0-9316 GCA_964654735.1 uncultured Roseivirgaceae bacterium
TTTATTGCAGTTTGCATTCTCATTACGAACCCTATTGCATAATGCGGGTTAAACAGAAACGAAGGTTTTTATATAAAATTCAAATTTAGTCGGATGACAGTGATTCTTTTTTAATTCCAAAAGGAGTGAAAGTTATCTCATTCTTGTTGTTCTCGTCCAAAAAGATCAACCGTTCTTTAGCTCGTGGCAATATTTTATGATATAAATGATATTGAATGGCTTGATTGCGAATTGTTTTAACCAAAATGCCATTTCTTCTCAATCTCGCTTCAATATCAGTATCTTCTCCCGCAGCAGGATGAGTAAATCTTTCATCAAAACCATTGATGTCAATCAAATCTCGTTTTGATATAGAAAAATTACTTCCCAATACACCTTTCTCTTTTCGATTCAAAAACCTTCGAATCAATTTTGATTTTATATAAAAACCTTGTTCAACATCTCGTGATGCTGACCATATGGAATCCCAAAACGAATCTAAAAAAATCCTTTTTGGTAAGTAGTTACTTTTGATTGAATCTGTTGTGATTTTATCTGATATTTTTTTTGAAAGGTTAACTCTACGCCCCGTTAGTATGGTTGTTGGAGATTTATATAAATAATGCTCTTCCAAAAAACAAGGGTGTAAAACACAATCTCCATCAATAAATACAATATAAGGCGACTCACATGCAATAATAGATTTGTTCAAAATTGCATTTTTCTTCCAGCCATCATTTGGATGCCACATATGCTTTATTGTAAACGGATATGAATCAATCATTTTTTTTATTTCAATCAGTGAAGAATCATTCGATCCATCATCTGAAAGTACAACTTCGAATTTTTTTAGTGTCTGAAGCTCTAAAGAGTCTAGGATCAGTTTTAGAAAATCCGTTTTATTATAAATGGATATAATTAAGCTTATGATCGGGGTCATTTTGATTGATATATTCTAAGTAATTTATTTGTTGAGCCTTCTAATGTGAGCTGATTGTCTATACTAATAGGTTGTGATTTAGAAATTAGACAGCTTGAGATTAGTCCAAACAATTCTTCTGCATTATTCGGGGTAAAATAATAGCCGTCTATTCCACCTGCTTCTTCTAAACAGCTAGAGTTTGAGGCAATTACTGGTATGCCACTAAACCTAGCTTCTAAAATAGGGATTCCAAAACCTTCGTAAAAACTTGGAAATATGAATACAGAAGCCATTTGGTAAAATGAGGATAACTCCAATGGAGTTGGATTTGCCACCTCGCTGGCAAATATCACTTGAGATAATAAATTGTGCTTAGTAGCATATTCAATAAGCACCTTTTTATAGGCACCGCCTTTTCCTACAATTACCAACGGTAAATCAAATTTGCCTTTTAAAAGGTTGAGAGCCTCTAATATAACTTTTACATTTTTGTTCCCATTTAGGGCTCCCACATATAAAATATAATCTTTAGGCAGATTCCATTTTGTTTTAACTTGTTCAAGCTCGGTCTGTGTTCTCTTCTCATAAAAAACTTCATTGCAACTTTGGTAAACAATACTAATTTTATTTTCAGGAACACTAAACGTATTGATGATGTCACTTTTAGTTTGCTCCGAAATAGCAATGATGTGGTCTGCATTATTTACGGCAAACTTTACTTTACTAAAATAGATTTTGCGGTCAATAGGCTTATAAAACTCAGGATGTTTTAAGAATATCAAATCGTGGATGGTTACAATAGACTTTGCTCCGGATTTTCTAATGTCTTTAGGTAGTTCTTGTGCTAGTCCGTGAAAAACATCGATCTTGTTTTTTTTAATGTCTTTTCCCATTCCTAAACTTCGCCAGGCGCTTTTAGAGATGGCTCCGAGTAGGCCAGTTGGGGTATGAATAGAAAGAGTCTCCGTATTTATCAATTCAGGGTTTATGTACTTATCAGAATAGTTGGGGGTAAATAAATGGTAATGGTGCCCAGAGGTATATTTAACTAATCCATACAGGAGGTTACGGGCGTAATTACCCAATCCTCTATCGTTTAAAAATAAGCGTTTCGCTTCAAACCCAATTCGCATAACCCAAATCTAGGGCAAAGATTTATTGGAAGTAAATTAGAATCTTTTTTATTTTCAATCATTACTATTTTACTTTTAGGGTAATTATCAAATAATGATTTTCCTTTCTTCATTTCAGCCACAGAAAGTTTTAGTGATTAAACTAAAAAAACTAGGAGATGTACTCGCAACTACACCAAGTGTGAGGCAGTTAAAGCAGCTTTACCCTCAGGCGGGAATCACTTTTTTATCTGAGCCATTAGGGGCTCAAGTCTATGAATTTTCGAGTCATATTAAAGAGGTTTGGATTCTACCTAGGAAACCAACGGTATTGGAGTACTTAAAAATGGTGAAGAAGGTAAACCAAGGCAAATTTGATGTAATTATTGACTTATACCACCATAACAAAACAGCTTTAATGGCTATGTTTAGTGGTGCTAAATATCGGCTTGGGTTCACCAAAGAAAATGAAAAGGTTTGGTCTTATAATTATACGGTTAGTCTTACAGCACACGAAAAAGCCGTTGTAAACAGAACACATCATCAATTAAAGCTAACAAATTTAATTGGCACCAACTATAATGATGATGTGATTGAATTTGAAATAAATGAGCAAACAAAGAGCTTTGGAAAAGAATTTAGCAATACTTACAATTTAGAACTAAACACAATTGCGTTTTGTGTGCAATCGGAAAGAATAGATGCTCAAGTGCCAATAGAATTATGGGTTAAAATTGGAAACTACCTCATAGAGCAAGGGAAAAAACTTCTTTTTATTTATGGCCCGGGAGAGAAAGAGAAAGCTAATATCGTTTCTCAGCAACTCAACAATAAAGATGTTTGTATAATTGACTATTCTGTTCCAAAAATAGCAGAAACAAGAGCTATTTTAGAATATTGTGCTATGTATGTAGGTAATGATGGGGGAAATAAGCACTTAGCAGTAGCAGCAGAAATATCTACAATTGGGCTCTTTTATGGAGATAGCCCAACAGTTTGGACTCCGAATAAACCACAGCATCGTTATTTGCAAACCAAAGATAACGACTCTGTGTTTGATGATTTTGTAAAGATTTATGAAGGATGGGATTAAGTTTAATTGAATTTATTGATACATGACCATTAGTGGCTACACGTTTGTAAGAAATGCAGTAAAATTGGCCTACCCTCTAAAAGAATCGATTCTGTCGATTCTGGAGTTAGTAGATGAATTTGTAATTGTGTATATTGAAGGAGATGATGATACGTTGGAAGTAATTGAGTCCATTAAATCTGATAAGATAAAAATTATAAATGGCCAATGGGAACCGGAGAAATACACCAAGAATAGTCTCTACTCGTATTTGTCTGACCTGGCAAAAAAAGAATGTAAAGGAGATTGGCTTTTTTATTTGCAAGTAGATGAGGTGGTACACGAAAAAGATTTAAGCGTGATTAAAAATGCGTGCTTACATTACCTTAGTGATGCTAAGGTGGAAGCTCTACTCTTTAATTATCGTCATTTTTGGGGAGATTACGACCACTGTTTTACACACCAAGGGTGGTATCCCAAAGAAATTAGAATTATAAGAAATTTATCTCAAATTCACTCCTGGAGAGATGGACAATCTTTTAGGTATTACAAAGAGCCTTTTGAACCAAGTACAGAAGCCTATTTTTCTAAAGAAGGAACTCGGAAACTAATGGTAGCAACCATTAATGCCAACATTTTTCATTATGGCTGGGTTCGCCCACCTTGGAAAATGTCAACCAAAGAAAGCCTGATGAGCCAAACCTGGGACAGCCAAAGAGAAGAGATTAAGGTGGTTGATTATGATTATGGGCTGATGAAAAATGTGCCTGATTTCACCGGAGAACATCCTCAAGTTATGGATGATAGAATTGGATTGATGGATTGGCAAGACTCGTTAAATTTTTCAAAAAAGTGGAACCCAACTCGAAAACTTCAAAAGCACGAAAAACTAAAATACCGAGTAAAATCCTGGATAGAACTTAACCTATTAGGAGGAAGAGAAATTGGAGGGTTTAAAAATTACAAAATTATCACTAAATTTAAGTAGCGAAATAACTCGTTATGCAAATATTATCCGCAGAGCAAACAAGAGCAGTAGATGCTTATACCATAAAATACGAGCCTATTAAATCTGTTGATTTAATGGAGCGTGCATCGCAAGCATTTGTAAATTGGTTTACCTTAAAATTTAGTGTAAATAAGGACTTACTGGTTGTTGCCGGCTCCGGTAATAATGGAGGAGATGCTTTGGCCATTGCAAGAATTCTTTACGAAAAGAAATACCATGTAGAAGTGTATCTGGCTTCTCCTCAAAACCAAGGTTCTGATGATTATGCCATTAATTTAAAAAGGTTGCCTCCTGAAATTAAAAGAGTTGAGCAGTCTGATTTTAATTGCGACATAATTATCGATGGTATTTTTGGCTCTGGTATTTCCAGGCCTGTTCTCGGAGAATTGGGTACTCTTGTTGACCATATTAACTCTTCGGGCAAAAAAATTGTGTCAATAGATATTGCTTCCGGTCTTAACCCCGATGAGCTGTCAGCAGAAGGAAGTGTTATTGAACCAACATTTACGGTAAGTTTTCAGCTACCTAAACTAGCCTTTATGCTGCCCGAAAACAGCCCGTATGTTGGGCAATGGAGCCTGGTTGATATAGGCCTAAGCAAAGAAGCCGTTGAATTGCAGGCAAGCAACTACCATTACTTTACTAAAGAAGAGGCTAAGAAAATAGTTAAGCCCAGATTAAAATTTGCTCATAAAGGTGTTTTTGGGCATGCTTTAATAATTGGAGGTAGTTTTGGAAAAATTGGGGCAAATATCCTGGCCTCAAAATCTTGCTTAAGAGCCGGAACGGGGCTTGTTACTTCGTTAGTTCCTAACTGCGGATACTCTGTTTTACAAACAACCCTACCCGAAGCCATGTGTATAACCAGTGGCGATAAGCATCTTGTAAATTTGGAGATAGATAACCTTTCGAGCTATTCAACTTTGGGTATTGGCCCGGGTATTGGCACCAATTTAGAAACCTTAAGTTTACTGCTAACATTAATTAAAGGGTATAAAAACCCAATGGTATTAGATGCAGATGCCCTTAATTTAATTTCTCAAAACCCAGAGCTTATCGAATTGGTGCCCAAAGGAAGCATACTTACGCCACATGTGGGTGAGTTTAACAGGCTAATTGGCAAAGCCTCTAATAGTTTAGATAGAATTGAAAAACAAAGAGCTTTTTCAGAGAAACATCAGTTAATTATTGTATTAAAGGGAGCGCACACCTCTATCTCACATGTAGATGGGGCGGTTTGGTTTAATTCAACCGGCAACCCAGGCATGGCAACGGCCGGTAGTGGCGATGTACTTACAGGTATCATTACGGGTTTATTAGCTCAAGGGTATAAACCAATTGATGCTGCCCGTTTGGGTGCTTTTGTACACGGGAAAGCAGGTGATATGGCATTGGCAGAGCTTGGTGAAAATTCTGTTATAGCTTCGGACATCACAAAACGAATATCTTCGGCTTTTATTTCAATAAAATAAAACCTTTTCAAAAAAAGCTCGTTATTTGTGTAGAAGATTTAAACTATTTGGCGCAATTATTGTCATAGTAGTAAAAAAAGAAAATGGAAAAACTAAAAGTCATATTTCTATCTGCCTTATTTATGTTCGTAGGCTTTACGGCTTATGCACAAAATGATAGTGGGTATCCTTCCTTTTCTTCAAATGATTTGAAAATTGAGAATAAAATTCAAATCTACCCAAACCCTAGTGTTGATTTTCTAAAAGTAAGTATCGAGACCTCTACATTGGTAAATCCTAAAATTGTTATTCATTCTATAATTGGCACTAAATTGGAGGTTTATACTGAAAAGACAAGTGCTAACCAATTTACCGTTAATATTAAAAACCTGCCTGCCGGGTATTACTTAGTTGCGGTTAAAGATGCATCTACCGGGTTTAGTGAAACCTATAAGTTTCTTAAACGGTAACTAAAATTTAGCTCCGCAGTTTTTACAATAATTGGCATTAGCTTCGCTTTCCTGGTGCTCACAATTTAAGCATATTTTTGAACCGGCTATATTAGATTCATACATTGATTTGCCAATTTCAGCTGTAACAATTCCGGTAGGCACTGCAATAATGGCATAACCCAAAATCATTATAAGTGCTGCAATAGACTGCCCAATTACAGTTATAGGGGCAATATCGCCATACCCAACAGTTGTTAGGGTTACAATGGCCCAGTAAATAGACCGTGGAATACTTGTAAAACCATTTACGCCTCCTTCAATTAAATACATAATTGTACCCATTATTATTACAATAATGCTTACAGCCGTAACAAAAACAATAATTTTGGGTTGGCTGGCCTTTAGTGCTTTTTTAAGTTGCGAGGCTTCTCCAACAAAACGAGCTAGTTTAAAAATTCGAAAAACCCGAAGAAGCCTGAAACTGCGAAGTACAATAAGCGAATGGGCTCCTGTTAATACAAGACCTATGTAGGTTGGCAACGTTGATAATAGATCAATAACTCCAAAAAAACTAAAAATATACTTTCGTTTTTTTGGGCTTATCCATAGTCGCAAAATATATTCAATGGTAAAGAGAATGGTAAACCCCCATTCCAGTATATCAAACACATATTGATACGCTAAACTTAGTGATTGAACACTTTCTAATGAAACCGTAAGTACACTTAGCAGAATAGCAATTAGCAGTACTACATCAAATGCTTTACCCCAAAAGGTGTCTGCCTCAAAAATGATAATGTATAACTGTTTTTTTAATTTTGTACTATCCACTTATATCAGTTAGAAGGGTTCAACATTAAAATAGATTGTGTGTCACTAACAATATCTAACGAATCCATTAATTGAGGCCTAAACTCTACATTGGCAAACATTTGTGCCTGATCGCTGTAATGTTTGCTCAAAAAGTTGCCTGATTGACCTGTTGGATTTATACTAACTGCACCATTCATATTGCTTAAATCTATTACGGTGCGCACAGCAGGCCCGGCAATTACAGGAAAAATACCTGTGGTATCTAACGAAAACATTTGATTATTAATAACCTCGTTCCCACCCATAATTGGAATAGGGCCAACGCTAAAGTATTTTTTTAAGGCTTCAACTTCGCCCAACGGGTGGTTGTGGGTTATGGTATGAATTTCACCCCATTTCCAATCGTCAGGATTATCACTTTCAAAATTATTTTTAAGCGTTTTTAGAGCCGATGTTACTGTTTTTTTAATAATATCATTTCTTGTTTCTTTTGCTTCGGTAGAAATATCATCCCACCAAACTGAGTTTTCATTTTTTACTATTGTTAAAAAACTGGTTTTTAATATAGAAGTCCCACTAATGGTTTTTAGGTTTTCGTAGCCCAGTTCATCGTTTAATATATAATACTGAAGCCAGGCCAATACGGTGTTGTGAATAGACGGTGCTACTTCATCTGTTTGATGGTCTCCGTCCCAGTTTTTATAAACCTTTAATATGTTAGAAGGTATCTCAATTCCGGATTCCTCAATAATTTTAACCACCTCTTGAGCAATTTCAACTTGTACACGAGAGGTTACATTGGCTGCCATCAGTTTGGAGTCTTCTGTAGTCCAGCCGGAAGGTTTTTCTTTAATTATTTCAACAATTCTGCCTGCTCTGTCTCTAGGGTAATAATACCCCGGGTATAATACCCCATCGACCGAATCGGGCTGGTTGTTTGCAGAATACACATAACCCCAGAGAGGATTTTCGGCTTGAGGGTTTTTTGTAAAATTGTAATACCCTAAAATATCGTCATTGCCGCTACTGCCATCCAGCACCAATTTTGAGTTTATATAAGCAGGTCTTATGGGTAGTTTAGCACAAGCCCACCAGGCAATATTTCCTGTAGTATCGGCATACATAACGTTTAACCCGGGAGCTTCAATAAGAGAGGCTCCTTTACGGGCATCGTCTATAGAATTTATATGATTTAGCTGGTAGAGAGCTTGCATTAAATCTTTAGAAAAATGCAAGTATGACCACCAAACCGAATAGGGATTTTTATTTTTTTGATCTTTAAAAAATATATCGTTTACAATGGGGCCGTGCAAAGATGTTCTGACAAAAATAGTATCCGGACTTTCCCCCTTAATTTTAATAACCTCTACTCTTTCCTTTAACTCAACCCATTTGTTTTTACTCCACACCTGATTTTTATTTTCAGGATTTTCTTTCTCCCGGTAAAAGTCAACATCATCGTTTTCAAACATAGTTAACCCAATGGCTGCTAATTTATTATGGCCTAGTAACGAAAATGGCACGCCTGCTAAATAATGCCCATAATGGCTCATCCCGGGGTATTCTAAATGTGCTTCAAACCAAACGGATGGTTGGGAGTACCCAATATGTGTGTCGTTTTCAAATACAGGTTTACCAGATTTAGTTTTTTCTGCTCCAATTATCCAGCTATTACTGCCTACAATAAGAGGAATGGGAATTTGTTTTATTACCTGAGCCAACGAGGTTAGTTGGCTCGAATCAACTTTAGCATAATTATAGATTAAGGTTGAATTAGAGGTAGAAGTAAGTGCCAGGTCTTTAAGATATGCTGTACCATGCTGAGCTACAAGTTGAGTAAGTATGGGGTCTGCTTTAAACCCTTCGGCAAAACCAAACGACATATAGCCGGCAGCACTATAGGCGTCTTCAACACTAAATTCACGTTTAGGAATACCCATAATGGTAAATTCAATGGGTGTTGCCCCATTTTTTATAAAACTATTTATTCCTTTAAAGTATGCTTCAGCAGCAGGCTTATAAACATTGGGCGATGCATTAAACTGTTGAGCAAACTTTTTCGATTTTTCTGCAATGCCTAAGGTTCTGAAAAGTTTATCAACATCCAATAAATCAACACCCAGTACCTCAGATAAAGTGCCTGTGGCAACCCTTCGAATTATTTCCATTTGAAAAAGGCGTTCTTGCGCATGTACATAACCCAAGGCCATATATGCGTCTTCCTCATTCGTGGCATAAATATGAGGAATTCCATAAGTATCGTACTTAACTTCAACCTTGTTTTTTAACCCGCTTAGGGCAAGTTCGCCAGAATAAGAGGGTTTCGTACTTTGTAAGAAAATATAGGCTCCTATTATTAAAACTAAAATCAGGGAAATCAGAAACAGCAAAAACTTTTTCATAGATAGATTTATTTAATATGCTAATTTATTCAAATTTAATAGCAAGGACAACTTAGCCTGATTAATTCATGAATATTTGTTATGAGCATTTTAAGTGTCTGCCA
>CAZZML010000094.1:0-7024 GCA_964654735.1 uncultured Roseivirgaceae bacterium
GCACCAAAATGAGACGGATAAACCATTGGATATATATAATCAAAATTATCAAGCATATCCACCAATTTCTGACCTATCCCCAAACCATCTCCTCTTAAAAAAGTATATCCAAAAATATCTAAGGAGAGCTTAACATCTTTATTGTATTCTTTTAACTTCTCTTTTGAATATGCTCCAAATCTTTTTATAACGCTGCTTTTTGACTCAACACCATCCCAAAAAGGATAAACTATTTTAGTTAAATCGCCATCGGTGGGAAATCTTATATAATCATAATTTATTTCATCAAATCCAACATCAATCGCTCTTTTTGCTATTTTAATATTATGATCCCAAGCTCCTTTTGATGCCGGATCAGACCAAGCATAGCCTCTCCTGTCACGCCATATGCTTCCGTCTGATTTTTTCAAAGAAAATTCCGGGCTTGTTTTTGCCAAGCCGCTATCTTGAAAAACAACTACTCTTGCTATCGTATATATATTTTTCTTATGCAAGTCATCTATAATTTCTTTAAGATTGCTTATTTTATCAAAAATCAACTCTCCATCAGAACCCTTAACATCAATAACGATACTGTTTAAGTCGGTGCTCTCCATGAGTTTTAAAAAATATTCTCTTTTGTTTTTTGAACTTATACTCCACATAGTGGAATACACCGCACGCATAATATCCGGGGTTTTTACACGAGGTACAATAACCTTCTCTTCCAAAACCTCTTTTTTTTCTGATTTTTCTTCTTCTTTTTTTCTGTCTTTGGTTTCCACCAAAACTGAAGCGCCTGTATCCCGATAAACAAACTTATGACTTGTTATGTCCGGCTTGCTATACAAAAAAACTCCGGCAAAAACTCCCGTCAAAATCAATCCCAACAATAAAACATAACCATTTTTCACTTCTATTATTTTTTAATTCTCAATTCTACTTCTTCCCAGCTTATATTTTTCATAAAAGCATCTATGTAACTTTTTTTATCCATTTTATAATCTAAAATAAAAGCATGCTCAAATACATCCATCACCAAAAGAGGTGTCGTTCCAGCGAGATACCCCAAGTCATGTTCATTTATCCAAATATTAAACAACCCATCACTGTCTTTGTCATAACACAAAACAGACCAGCCAATACCGCGCATTCCGCCTGTTGCCTTAAAATCTTCCTCCCATTTTTCAAATGACCCAAATTTTTCCACTATTTTTTTATAAATATCGCTCTCCTCATTAACCAAAACAGCATCTTTTTTTAGGTTGCCAAAATAAAGCTCATGCAAACGCATGCCATTAAACTCCCAACCAAAACGACGTTTTAATTCAGCATATTCCGGAGTTCCTGTCTTTACTTCAAAAGAAAGTTCGCCAAATTTATTTACATTTAAAACATATCCTTCATAAAGCTTGAAATGATTTTTAAGCAAGTCATCACTAAAACCTTCCATCCCTAATAAATTATTGTATTTTTTTGCTTCGTACATAATAATATGAATTTCTAATAAGATTCTAATAACATAATTTTAAAACATTCAAGATTCTTAAATTTAAAATTGATTTAAAATTAAAAATTAGAAATTAAAAATTAAATTAATTAATAATGTCCTTTAAATTAAAATTAACATCATTTAATTTATCAAGATAAGACGATAAGTCCATCCTCCTGTCTATCAGCATTGTAATAATTCCTTTCTCTTTATTCATATTAATCTGAGTAGCTCCCACAAGTATATTATTTCTTAAAAACAGCTGTTCGTACTCTTTATTTTCCAAATTACCGCGTTTTACAACCTTGGTGTTTTTGTCTTTTTTTACATCGCCGATAAAAGATATGTTCAAACCAAAATTTACAACATTATACCCTGAAACATGACGACACAAAGTTTTTTCTCCTACCATATTCAACCCGGCAATCTTCCCCTGTAAAAATGCTGCCGCCCAGTTTCTAAATAGATAATACTTTTCTAAAACAACATCGTAAAATTCAGCCACATCTCCCGCCGCAAAAACATCGGGTACATTTGCTTCCAAATATTCATTTACAACAACCCCTTCCCTTGTCTTAATAAGAGAGTTCTCCAAAAACTTTGTATTTCTTTCAATCCCGATAGCAAAAACCAGCAAGTCAAAAGAATAGACATTTCCTTTTTTGGTTATTACGTTTTTTAGAACATCATCTCTTTTGATTTTTTCAATCTCTTCGTTAAAAAATAAAGAAACTCCCGCTTCCTTAAGATTCTCTTCTATTATTTTATTTGAAGCATCATCAAACGCTCCACCCAAAAAAGAACACCCTCGTATTAAAAGCGAAACCTCTATGCCGTTTTTTAAAAAAGCCTCTGCAAGCTCAATGGCATTGAAACTTCCCCCAACTAAAATAATTTTTTTAACTTCGGGAATTTTTTCTTTCAGTTTTTCTGCATCATCTATATTTTGAAAATAAAAAACATCGGGACCTTCAAAATCTGAAATATCTATTTTTTTTGGTTTGGCTCCTGTTGCTATTAAAAGTTTTTCATAAAAAATTTCTTTTTTATCATCAAAAATTATTCTTTTCTCTTTCGTGTTTACACTTACTGCATTATTTCCAAAAAATACATTTATATTTTTCTCTTTATAATTTTTTTCTTTCCTTAAAAAAACATCTTCTTTTTTTGCCGTTCCCTCAAGATAGTTTGGCAAAAGAACCCTTGAATATAAAGGATATTTTTCATTTCCTAAAATAGCAATGGAACCCTCAATATCTTTTCCTCTTATGGTTTCAGCCGCCGTTGTCCCTGCTATGCCACCGCCTATTATCAAATATTTGTATTTGTCCATGATGCTTATCATATCATAAACCAAAGCTCTCTTGCAAAAAAGCTTATAAAAAAACAAACCCGGCAATTGCCGGGTTTTTATCTGATTATTTATAAATGATACAAAAAGGAAGAAGCATGTTTGTATCATGAATATGCTTGTAGTGCAGTATAAAAAAGCCCTTTCTGTATTTACAGAAAGGGCTTAAAGAATTGAACGATTACTGGTTTACAAAACTAAAATGTTCGGTTTTCTTGTTTTTGCGATGCGCCTTAATTACATTTCCTGAAAAATGAATCTTTTCGGAACGCAATGGTTGACACAATTGTAGTTCGCGCATTTTGGACACCTTCTCGCATTTAGAAGAGTCAAACAATTGTTTACCGTTAAAAACTGGGCGAAACTCACTTTGTCTTTGCCCAGCATTAGCGAATGAAACAGTTAGCGACGCAACAAAAGAAAGAACAACAATAAAAAATATAGAACGCATAAACTTCTCCTTTTAGGATTTGGATTGATTGGTGTTTTGTAAAATACAAAACACCAATATGACAATTAATACAACTGGTTCCAGTCAAGCCACTGCCAGCTTGTCCATTGACCAAGATCGGGATCGTAGTAGGCAGTATTTCGCATTAGCGGGTTACTTCTATTTGTTAATTGGTTCACATATGCGGTACGCCCATCAGAAAATTTAAACTGCATCCAATGTATATCCCATGCAGAGTCAACACTCCATGGAGCCTCCTTTCCATATGTATTCACATTAACTTCTGCAAATCTCGGATCATTTTCAACTGCACGAATCATATCCAACCGAGCACGATCGTCTTGGTAGTTATTACGTGGTACTGGAATATGCAATGTGGAGCCACTCACGTTTGAAGAAACAGCATATTGACGCCCATTCTCGAAAAAGTTATTGTCAATATCGTAGTAATAATACCACGATCCACCGTTTTCATATAACAAATGATGCACGTCCATCCATCCCGCTTCAATTGCTTTCTTGAGCGACTTTCGTTCATTATTCCACTCAATATATGCTGTTGAAGATGTTGCGTTCCCAGTCATTGTGAATATCGTGTAGTATCCGCCAGTAGCAGCCGAGTACACAATTTCATCCCGACGATCATCAACAACAAGTGATGGAGCACGATACTTCAAAGCCTCACTAACAGTCAGAGGGTTTTTGTAGGAATTCTCGGTAAGGCTAACTGAGCTATCCCATTGACCCTCCCAGTGCAAATGAGCAGGCCATCCTCCAGTGCCACCAAGATAAGCAACCTCTTGCCCAGGATAAACCGTAACACCATTTCCTATTCCAGATGCAAAACCGTTCAAGTGAAAATATCCACTATCCCAAGTCTGTACCCCATTTGAACCATGGGCATAAGGAAAGGAGTATCTGATATAAAGCTTATATCCGCCGGCAGAATTATTTACATCGTCTTTCCAGGAAACTTTCCCGTCAGCGATAGCAAATAAAGGATAGCCTGCATCTGTGTCTCCACCACAATTACCATTCCAATCCTCGCCCATATGATAGCCATAACCTACATTCAAATCCATATGGTATTGTGCCTGGTAATATCCAGGGGTTCCGCAATTTGGACCTGTTTGATTTGGGTTATAGGGTAAAACAAAAGACCCAGCAGTTGGGGAGGTTGGCGTTATCGGACCTGCATTTGCAGAGCCAATTAAAAAAACGCCGAGGCTGGCGATACAAAAAAAAGAAGAATGATTTTATATTCATTCTATATCTCCTATATTGTTTATGTTAAAGTACAAGACCGATTGCCAATCAATCGGTCTTGAGATAATAACATAATAATTATACTTCTTGCAACGCTTTTAGTTGTGGATTACTTTATAAGACTGAAGGATAATAACATCTTTTCAAGAACGCTAGTTCTGTATTCATCTGTTGATGGCACATAAAAAGAAATTCTATAATTACCAACATCAAGAACATATGTTTTTGATATCTCCCTCGTATCAGGATAAGGATAATGCTCATCCCACACTCCCAATTTAACATCAAAAATCAACCCACTAACTCCATCAACAACTATCTCATTTCTTAGAACCTTATCTTTTAGATCTGCATCTTTTATAAAATCATCAAGAGTGGATTTTGATGAGAAAAAATAGACTCCTCCATCATCATTAGCACCTTTTTTATCAGGAGGAATAACTACAAAAGGCTCTGAATCGTCATTAATAACCCAATCCCTTGGATAGTTGATTTCAAACCCAAACTCTTCATTTCTATAAGTCTGCCAGTCGCTCGTATCAATAGTATTATTAGGAAAAGAAAGTTCTTTAAAATCGCCACCTATCATAGTTTCAGAAATCCGCTCAACTGGTTTAAAGTCTATTATTCCATATTCTTGTTGCTGTGGCGGACTAGTAATAACATTTGGATTTGTAGATTTTTTATTATCATCCTCAAGCAGGAATAATCCCAAAATTCCAACAATCCCAATAAAAACAAGTATTAAAATAATATTTTTTATATTCATTGCGTTTAATTTAGCATAAACTTATTCACAAAAGCAAATAGTACTAGCTATTTTAACAATTGTTTCAAGTGTTAGGTTTTATTTAATTGCGGGCCCAGCAGGCTCCCGTTTTATCCAAGGGAATAAAGGTGTCAGGAACCTTTTTTAGATATTACCCACCAATACTTTAACTATACCAGAATCAACTTAAAATAAAAACTCCATATTTAACTCTATAATTAATTATAGGTGAATAAAGGTGTTAAGAGTTAACGGGATCAGGAACCTTTTTTTACCAATCTATTATATTTTATATGTTACTCCCACGGCATATTCTAGTCAAACAAAAAAAGCCGACAACTTGCATTGTCGCCTGCCCTTTCTTTCGTTGCTCGTGTCGAAGCGAGGCACGCCCCAACCGAGTTTTATTTTAATTTTAGACTTTTTACACTTCGTTGAACTAATAAAACACCCAAAAAAACCCTTCCTTTACAAAGGAAGGGTTTTCAAAAAAATTACTTACCATTTACAGATTGACCTAATAAACGTTTATAGCTGTTGAAATCTTTACTGTGAATAATATCAGCTTGAGGCAATACCTCTTTTTTATATGCTTCCTGTAGCCCTCTAATTCTGTTATCTACCTTATCATCTTTTCCATATTGATACTCAAAATTTGGATTATTACTAATCAAGAGTCTAGAGTTAGGATGCAAAATCAGAAAATGCATATCCTGTTCTTTCCAGTGGCGACTAGCTAACAAGTAAGTGCTGCCTTCTTTTAGTAGCCCCATATTATTTGACTCATCCTGTGCCCCATTTACTAAATTTAACCTTCCATTTTTATAACCTCCTTGATGTAATACTGTAATACGCCCTACAATATCTCCTTTAATATTGTATTTTACCTCTGCTTCATATTTAGTAAATGGGATTCCATCCAAGACAACATATTCTGTCTGTTTAATGATTTTTGCCACATAAACATTATGGGAAGCGCCAACTAATTCTTCATCAACAGAAAAATCTCCAATGTTCACAAATGACATGCCATAGCTCACACCTGGTAATTTAATTAAATTGGCTCTTAGAGACAGCGCCATCGCTATGGATAAAGCAAGAATTATAGCAATTACTGCCACCCAACTCCAATTAATATTTGTCTTCTTGATAATATTCATCATATTTTAATGTAAACACTTAATATTTATAAAGTTAATTCCAAAGATGATTATAATCACAAGCATCAGCAGAGCTCGGTGTTACAGTGGTAAGATATTGCCATGGATCCATTACATAGTCATTGCCAGTTCTATGATCTAAGCCTAATGCACATGCCCTAACTCATGAGAAACTATGTGAGCACGATTACCATACGAACCTCCATCCATATAATACTTATTCAGTGTTAGGCTGTCAGAACCAAAATAATCATAATCATAAGCGCCCCACCAACCCAAATAATAATTATCTACATCGCCTAAAGTTAAATCTTGATAAGTATATATATTATCTGGCGCTATATTAACAGCCCCAAGATTATTCCATGCATCAACAGAATCACCCCATTCCCATGAGTACTGAGTAGATCCTCCCCATCTAATTTCTCCAGCATCAACAGCATTTTCTCCAGCTGGTGTCAGATAATGAGTACCACAAGGGTAGTGTGCCTCCGCAATACTGCCTGCCATTACCAAGCCTACAAACAAAAATACTATAAATAACTTATTTAAATAA
>CAZZML010000094.1:7124-9309 GCA_964654735.1 uncultured Roseivirgaceae bacterium
TTAAATAAGTAAAAAATTTATGTGGATAATTTTTTAAAATATAAATAAAATAAAGTTTAAGTTTTTTATCTACACTCTCACACCACAACAGTTAATAGTTCCTAGAATCTATACGCTGTGTTACAACAAAACTGCGCTCAACAATCCAATGGCTTTTTCTAATAGCCGTCTTTTTAGACAATCCAAGTCATTGGATTGAGTGCACCAAAGGCGGCTATTTGAGTTTTTTACATATTCAGACTCGGCGGAAACAAAACCGAAAATTTCCTTTCATTTTTTTTGCGGCTCCCCCACACCCCCGCCGAAAGCATAATCGGCAAGGAAATTTTCGGTTTTGTCCGCCCGAGCTTTACGAAGGGCGGGTGAGGCGCGCAGAGTTAGGAAATCGGAGCGGAAGATATTGTCTGGAGCTACATCAAAACTCGAAGCGCTCCGAATTCGTTGTGGTGGGCCCGGCAGGACTTGAACCTGCAGTCCTGGTTTTGGAGACCAATTGGGGCTGTTACTGAATATGCTTTCTTAGCAAAATTGATTTAATTTCAGACGAAAACGATAAAAATTGAAGAACTTATATTTTAATATAGGTGATGAAATTTTTATAGTTTGCAGGCGAAATTAAACAATTGTAGCAGAAATGATATTTAGTAATAGTCCCACTTACCAATTAACCGACGAGCCCTTAATTTAAAACATTGAAAAAACTTTGATTTTATTTGCTTTCCACATTTATTTTCGGCAAAACAAAATCAAAATTCTTCTAAGATTTTTTCATAACATCTTTTACAAAGATGAAACTTTATTACTTTATTGTCCTTGTCTGGAGGGCTCAACAAAATACCACCAAATTCATTTAGTACTTCATTGCACTTATCACAAATAGGATCTATAGACATATATGTACTGGATTAATTATTTTTGCGGGCCCTGAGGGAATCGAACCCCCGACCGAGGTTTTG
Organism: uncultured Roseivirgaceae bacterium; assembly: GCA_964654735.1. Classification (GTDB taxonomy): domain Bacteria; phylum Bacteroidota; class Bacteroidia; order Cytophagales; family Cyclobacteriaceae; genus JAKISE01. The sequence continues at coordinate 8,081 of CAZZML010000094.1, forward strand.
GAGACCCCTATTATACCACTTAACTAAGAGCCCTAATCTGATATTATTTACAACTTTTATAAAGCAGACCCACTATTTATGCAGGTCTGCGTTTGATTATTTCTTCTTTATTTCTTTATGAACTTTGTGAGCTCTGCAAACCTTACAAAACTTTTTGTATTCCAACTTTCTTTGAACTGACTTTTTATTTTTTGTTGTCCAATAGTTGATGTTTTTGCAGTTGTCGCATTTCATCTTTATTAAGGTATCTTGTGACATATATTTAATCAGCTTTTAGCCTATTAGTTTTATTAATAAAATTTTGGAGCCGTTGTGCGGGATTGAACCGCAGACCTCATCCTTACCATGGATGCGCTCTACCAACTGAGCTACAACGGCAAAATAGAAAAATATTCTAACTTACCCCCATTAGTAAGGAACTTCCAAATAGTAATATATTATTTAGATTTTTTCAATAGCAAAGCATAAAAAGAAAAATAAGGCTTGTTTTAGACTTTTTAAATATCTTTTTGAAAATTAAAAAATACTTGACAAAATACATCTACTGGTGTATAGTTGAAGAACAGTTGGTTGAGAAATTGTATTCAAATCATTATCCAAAGGAGGATTAGAATGATTAAATTAGCAATTGGTAATAAAGAAAAAATTGTACTTTTGACAATTACCGCAATCTTCATGCTTGCCGCATCAATATATGTCGGAGAGCGATTTCAACCCTACAAAATTGCCGGAAATATCGGCTCTTATGCCGTTAAGCAGCTCGCAACAGCAGACACGCACAAAAAAGCGCATGCCAGAGCATCAACCGAACGACATATCAAATATGTCGTGAAAAAAGGCGACACTGTCTGGAATATATCCAAAAAATACAAAGTTAATCCGGAACTGCTAAAGTTTGCCAATCACCTGGGGAACAACTCCAAAATCACCATTGGGCAAAGGCTCACAATTCCAAAAAACAGCTGAGAGCAACCCTCAGCAAATTACCCCGAAATCATCTGATTTCGGGGTTTTTTATTTAATATCAACCACATTTTCAATAACTCAACGGATTGAGTTATTGACCATATTTATTAAAAACGAGCTTCAATAAAAAAACCACTTTAAAACAAAAGCCCTAAGTGTTAACACTCGGGGTTTTTGTTTTTTTGGTGCGTGGTGAGGGACTCGAACCCCCGTAGGCATAAAGCCATCCCGTTATTTTAAAATTTACAGAGTGCGTGGTGAGG
>CAZZML010000095.1:0-9298 GCA_964654735.1 uncultured Roseivirgaceae bacterium
ACGGTTTTAGTGGAATATATAAGCATTTTAGCTGTATTGTTTAGAACTTAGCCCTTATTTTTAATATAAGAGGTACTATGTTTAAGAGAGAAAAAACTTACCCACTAACTTTATTGCTGCTTTTAATCTTTTCTACAAATACTTTAGACGGCTTAAAGCTAGGCACATAATGTGCATCGATAACAATTGCTGTGTTCTTAGATATATTCCTAGCAATTTTCTTTGCTCTTTTCTTGTTTACAAAACTACCAAAGCCTCTCACATAAATGTTTTTGCCTTCGGCCATTGAACCTTTTACTACGCTAAAAAACGCTTCGATAGATGCTGCTACATCACCTTTGTCTATTCCTGTTTTATCAGCAATTTCTGAAATTACGTCTGCTTTTGTCAAAATTGAAAAGTTTTAAATTTTAAAATTCTATAATTGGTTAATAGCCAATATTTTTGCGCAAATTTAAACGCAAAGTTGTAATATAAAAATTATCTCAGCCCTATTTAAAAAAACTTTTAAAATCTCTCTATTCCTTTGATTCACAAACAGTTTACTTCTAATATTATATCTTGGTATTATTCTAATAAAAGGGATCTTCCATGGCGAGAAACCACCAATCCATATTTTATATGGATCTCCGAAATTATACTTCAACAAACTCGTGTTTCTCAAGGATTGCCCTATTACCAAAAATTTGTGGAGGCTTTTCCTACTATTCAAGATTTGGCTAATGCCAGTGAGCAAGATGTACTTTCACTTTGGCAAGGGTTAGGCTATTATTCTCGAGCCCGAAATATGCATAAATGTGCCAATATTATTAGTGTAGAGTTTGATAATGTGTTCCCGGAAAGCTTTGAACAGCTTTTGAAGTTACCAGGCATTGGTCCATACACAGCGGCTGCCATTAGCTCCTTGGCATTTAACAACCCAACCCCAGTGGTTGATGGAAATGTGTACCGCGTATTGGCTCGTGTGTTTGGCATCGAAAATAATATTGCGGATGCCAAAAGCTTTAAATTATTTTTTAATTTATCTGCGGAGTTAATAGACCTGCAGGAGCCTGGCACCTATAATCAAGGGGTGATGGAGCTTGGAGCTACCATTTGTTCCCCACAAAACCCTGAATGTGCTATTTGCCCTGTGGAAGAGGCTTGCTTTGCCCGAACCAACAAAAGGCAAAAGGAGCTTCCAGTTAAGGTTAAAAAGAAAAGGAACACGAACCGATACTTTACGTATTTAGTAATAGAACAAAACGGGAAGCTTGCCATGAGGAAAAGGGTTGGGAAAGGAATTTGGGAAGGAATGTTTGAGTTTTATTTGATCGAAAACAAAGCTTATACTGAAACAAATAACATTTCAAGCTCATTTTTAAGCAGCCTCTTAGCCAATGGAGGAGTAATAGAGCAAGAAGACAAATTGCCTAAACATATCCTGAGCCACCAAACCATTTACAGCTCTTTTATAAAAATCAATTTAAAATCTAGAGGTAATTGGGATACATTCTTGGCCGAAAATGGCTTAGTTTTGTACTCACTAACAGAGATAGAACCATTACCAAAGCCTGTTTTGATAACCAACTATTTGAATAGTGTTTCTAAATCCATAAATTTACAAGACAAACAATAAACTGATATGGCTGGAGTAAATAAAGTAATATTAATAGGCAACTTAGGTAAAGATCCTGAAGTACGACACCTTGAAAACGGAACACCTGTTTGTTCTTTCTCGTTGGCAACATCAGAAACGTATAAAGATAGAACCACAGGAGAGCGAAAAACCAATACCGAGTGGCATAATATCGTGTTATGGAGAGGGTTGGCCGAAGTGGCCGAAAAATACTTGCACAAAGGCGATCAGGTATATATCGAAGGAAAATTGGTGACTCGCTCCTGGGAAAAAGATGGGGTGACTCGCTACACTACTGAAATTGTTGGGAACAATATGACAATGCTAAGCAATAGAAACCCACAAGGCGGTGAGGCTGGCAACCAAGGAGGAAATTCTGCTTCTGCTAGCCCAAGTCAGCCTCAAGCTGCAGCGCAACCAGCAAACCCAGAAGCCGTGGAAGCACAAAATAACCCTGAGTTAGACGATCTCCCTTTCTAACAGCCCATAAAAATATGTTCAATTTAGCAATCAGTGATTGGAAACATCAATAGACGAACCTCCTAGTTGGCTCTTTGGCCAGCTTTTAACACTTTCAGGAGGAGTTAACTCTTCTCTTATTTTTATTATTCTCGTAGTTGGAGTAATTCTACTTCTGCTGGTTGTTTCTGCTATTATTTCAGGGTCAGAAGTGGCGTTTTTCTCGCTATCAAGTGCTGAACTGGAAGAGTGCGAATCAACTAATTCTAAAAAGGATAAACTGATTTGCCATTTGGCTGCAAAACCAAAGCAATTGCTTGCTACCATTTTAATTTTAAATAATTTTGTAAACGTAGCCATTATTACCATTGCTACATTTGCCACCTGGCAGGTGGTGGGTCATACCAACGAAGGATCTGTGCTGGCCGTGTTGGCGGCCATTATCACAACTCTAATTGTGTTTTTTGGAGAAATTATTCCTAAAATTTATGCCAACCAAAAAGGCTTGGCGATGGCAAGGTTATCTTCATCGCTTTTATATTATTCCATGAAACTGGTTAAGCCTCTGGTGTGGGTTTTGGTTTCTATGACGGGCATTGTGGAAAAACGCATCAAGAGAAAAGGGTATTCCGGGTCAATAGAAGAAGTAAATCATGCCTTGGAGCTTTCTACTAAAACAGGAACCTCCCAGCAGGAAAAGGATATTCTGAAGGGAATTGTTCATTTTTCTACCATTCCTGTAACCCAAATTATGAAAGCAAGGCTAGATATGGAAGCGGTTGAATTATCTACTTCTTTTCACGAATTAATGAACAAAATCAATAAAACAGGCTTTTCAAGGCTACCTGTGTTTAAAGAAAACCTGGATTCAATCGAAGGAATTCTTAATATTAAAGACCTTTTGCCCCATACTAATAAAGATGAATTTTTTGACTGGCAAAAACTTTTGAGGCCTGCCTTTTTTGTGCCAGAGGCAAAAATGATTGACACCCTGCTAAAAGATTTTCAAGAAAAACATGTGCATATTGCCATTGTGGTAGATGAATATGGAGGCACCGAGGGGCTGATAACCCTGGAAGATATTATTGAAGAAATAGTTGGCGAAATAAGTGATGAATACGATGAGGAAAGCGACTCTTACAAAAAAATAAATGCTTACACTTACGATTTTGAAGGAAAAACATCTATCAATGATTTTTGCAAAGTGGTAAAAGAAGATGCCATTTTGTTTGAGGAAATTATGGGCGAAAGCGAGTCGTTAGGAGGAATGATTTTGGAAGTACATACCCGATTACCCAATACTGGAGAGCAGGTTAAATTTGATAAATACACATTTACGGTTTTATCCGTTGATAATAAACGCATAAAGAAAATTAGAGTAGTAATTGATGAGAAATAAAGCCTGGTTATTGGTTGTGTTAATTTGGCTTGGCTGTGAAGAAACCTATACGCCTAAACAAAAAGGCTATAACCGCTTGGATTTACCTGAGCATAGTTATATTGCTTTGCCAGATTCTTTGCCCTATCAATTTGAAGTGTCCAAAGCAGTAAAAATCTTAAGAGACTCCTCATACATTGCCGAACGGTATTGGATCGACCTCTACTACCCAGGCATCGTGGCCAACGTACAGTTGACCTATAAATCGCTTAATAATAACGAAGAGCTGCTTAAAGAGCTAGTGAATGATGCTTATAAGCTAACCTCCAAACACCAAATAAAGGCTTATGCCATCAATGAAAACATTATACTTACCCCTTTAGGCAAAACGGCAGTAGTGGCAGAGTTGGAAGGAGAAGTGCCCTCTCAACTACAATTTTTCATTACCGACTCTACCGAAAACTTTCTAAGAGGAGCCTTATATTTTAGAACATCTACCAAAAACGATTCTTTGGCACCTGCTATTGAATATATAAAGATGGACATCATTCACTTACTCAACACGTTGGAGTGGAAAGAGCCCAATTAGTAACCAATCACCCTACTAAATAATGAGAGCTAAATGGGTTCAGGCTGCGTATAAAAAGCAATATCGTCATTCTGAGCACGGATCCGATAGCTATCGGGTTTCAAAAATCAGCGTAGAGAAATGACGGAATCACAAAAGATTTCTGCCTGTCCAGCAGGCACGGCCTCGTGTCCTACCTTTGCCGAGCATACTTCGCCAAAGTAGCAAGGCTACGTAGGCTGAAAACGGCTACGTGCAGGCTCGGAATAAAAAATAGGATAATTTGGAACCTCTTTATACAAATCCGTCAACCTCATTATTAAAGCTGGGTGAATGGTTACGCAAATTTGTAGCTTTGTAAAGCTACTTGCCCAGTCATTCAATGTCAGATTTCTTAAACACATCAGTAGAGTTTATTAAAGGAGTTGGCCCTCAAAAAGCGAAGCTCTTAAACTCAGAGCTTGCCATTTTCACATATCAAGACTTACTGGAATACTACCCCTTTCGGTATGAGGACAGAACTCAATTTTACAAAATAACGGAGCTAAGCTCTGATTTACCCAATGTGCAGTTTATAGCAACTCTGGTAAATATGCAAACGGTTGGTTTTGGTCGTAAAGTTCGGTTGGTGGCGGTGGGCAAAGATGATACAGGTAGAATTGAACTAGTTTGGTTTAAAGGGGTGAATTGGATGGCTAAAAAGCTACAATCAGGTGTTAAATATGTGGTGTTTGGTAAGGTTACCAAATTTGGCAGTAAGCTCAATATTACCCACCCCGAAATAGAGCCTGTTACGGAAGGTAACACTACTAATGGTTCTCTCAGGCCTGTTTACCCTACCACAGAAAAACTAAAAACCAAGTATTTTGATAGCAAAGCCATTGCAAGGGCAATTGGGACTATCATTAAGTCAGCTATACCGCATATTCAAGATCCAATTCCTGCAGAAATAATCCATCGGCTAAGTTTGATGCCCAAGGCAGAGGCAGTTTTCCATATCCACTTTCCTCAGAGTAGTCAAACATTAGAAAAGGCTCGTTTTAGATTAAAGTTTGAAGAACTTTTTTATATACAGGTTCAGCTATTATCTATAAAATCGGGAAGGGCAAAAAAGTTTAAAGGAAAAGTATTTGATAACACAGCTTTGCTTACTAAGTTTTATAAGGAGCAGCTTCCTTTTGAGCTCACCAATGCTCAGAAAAAGGTGATTAAAGAAATTTATGGTAATATAAAGTCGGGGGTGCAGATGAACCGCCTATTACAAGGCGATGTGGGTTCTGGAAAAACCATTGTGGCGTTTATTTGTATGCTCATTGCTATTGGTGGTGGGGCTCAAGTAGCTTTAATGGCACCTACCGAAATTCTGGCAGAGCAACATTACGAAGGGCTAAAGCCGTTTGCTAAATCAATGGGGTTGCAAATAGCCAAACTCACAGGTTCTACCAAAGCAAGCGAACGTAAAAAGCTACACTTGGCTCTTGAAACAGGTGTTCTCCATATTTTAGTGGGTACTCATGCCTTACTTGAAGACAAGGTTCAGTTTAAAGAGTTAGGTTTGGCTGTGGTGGATGAACAGCACCGGTTTGGGGTTGCTCAACGCTCTAAACTGTGGAGCAAGAACAAAGATGTGTTTCCGCATGTGTTGGTAATGACTGCCACTCCCATTCCTCGTACCTTGGCAATGACCTTGTATGGAGACTTGGATGTATCGGTAATTGATGAATTGCCAGCAGGAAGAAAACCTATTAAAACCATTCATTATTACGAATCGAAACGGTTGAAAGTAAATGGGTTTATTAAGCAACAAGTAGAGCTGGGTAGGCAAGTATATATTGTTTACCCACTAGTGGAAGAATCTGAGAAGCTTGACCTAAAAGCGGTGACTGATGGTTATGAAAATATGCGAAGGTCTTTTCCGGAATATCATATAAGTATAGTACACGGTAGGGCAAAATCGGCAGACAAAACTTTTGAAATGGAGCGGTTTGCAAAAGGCGAAACACAAATAATGGTAGCCACTACTGTAATAGAAGTGGGGGTTGATGTGCCCAATGCTTCGGTTATGATTATAGAAAACGCAGAGCGTTTTGGGTTGGCGCAATTGCACCAACTAAGAGGGCGAGTAGGTAGAGGAGTAGAACAATCGTATTGTATATTAATGAGTGATGTAAAGCTTTCGGCTGATGCTAAAACTCGAATTAATACAATGGTACGCACTAATAATGGCTTCGAAATTGCAGATACCGACCTCAAGCTTCGTGGCCCAGGCGACCTGATGGGAACTCAACAAAGTGGTGTACTCGATTTAAAATTAGCAGACCTTGCTAAAGACCAAGCCATCTTACAACTGGCCAGAGATGTTGCATTTGATTTACTGGCTACCGATGAAGAATTGGAAAAACAAGAACATCAGGCATTAAAACAAAAAATGCAAGAGATTAAGAGGTCGAGTGTAAATTGGAGTGTGATAAGTTAGTGGACATTAAAAAAGAGGCAAAGTCTCTTCTTTTCAGTAAAGAATCTACCTTCTAAGAAGGTGGCTTTGAGTTGCCCTGTTAGATGGCGGGGGCTTTAAACATTCTTATGTTTGCTTCTACAAATACAGGCATAGCCAAACAGTACATAACCACCCTGTACGTACTACGGGGTGGTTATTCAAGGTAAAACAAATACTATAAAACCTCTTTCTTCAATTTCATAATTCGTTTATACGATTGATCGATTCGTTCTTGTCTAATTTTACCATCAAGCACCAATTGCTTTATGAGTGAATGCAAGTAATCGAACTTACGATCTTTGGAGGAGTTTATATTATTAGAATAAATGACAACATCTAAACCTGCATTAATTCCAAGCTCTAGCGCTTTTTCTATACCATAATGCTTAGTAATAGCATGCATTTGCATATCGTCACTAAAAACCACTCCGTCATAACCCAGTCTTTTTCTTAATATCCCATCTAAAATGGTTTCAGACAATGTTCCTGGTAAGCCCAAACTATCTAAGTTTTTGTTAACAATATGTGCTGACATTACACCTGTAAGCAAGCCTGAATCAATTAAGCTTTTATAAGGCTCAAGTTCGTTTTCTTGCCACGTATTAGTTACATCTGCCACCCCTTTATGGGTATCGGCTTTGGAGCTTCCATGACCAGGAAAGTGCTTACCAACGGTAATAATATGTAAGCGAGTATGCTCTTTTATTATAATGGCAGCATGCTTAGCTACCACTTCCGGGTCTGCACTGTAAGAGCGTCCAATTTTAGCAATAATGGGGTTATTGGGGTTGGAGGCTAAATCTAAAACAGGGGCGAAATTAGTGTTAAATCCTAGCCCTGCTAAAATGGCAGCAGTTGATTGGGCGTAGTATTTTGTTGAATCCACATTATCAAGTTTGCCTAAATAATCGGCAGTAACAGAATTAGGAAACTCATACTTTGTTTTTAGTCTGTTTACCCTCCCACCTTCTTGATCTATTGCCATAAATAAAGGAATTTTTGCATTTTTTTGCATTGTAAAAACCAACCCTTTTAATTGGTGGTAAGAGTCAACGGGGTCAATATTTTTCTCAAATAAAATAACACCACCAATATTTCCTTTGGCAATTTCGCCTAATATTGGGTCATCTAATTCAATATGGGTTCCTCCAAAACCTACCATAATCATTTGGCCTATTTTAATATCTAGGCTGTCAATTTCTTGAGCCGGTGTTCTGTTTGAGAATAGAGTGGATATAAGAACAGCCGCAATTATTTTAACTTTAATATTTTTCATAAACATCTCTTAAAATCAATTCCATTTCTTTTTTAATGTTGGAAGACGACACAGGGTAATTATTATTTGTATAGCTAAAAATTAACCGTTTCCCGGATTTGGTAATCAGAAAACCACTCAGGCTAAAAACATTGCTTAACGTACCTGTTTTGCCGTAAATGTAAGGCGTTTTTGCTTTAAACCAGTGTTTAAGAGTTCCACTTTTACCACCAACCGAAATAAGGTTAAACAATCTTTGTTCTCCCATATCTTTATAAAGCTGGCGCCAAAGTTCCACCATATTTTGTGGTGTTACTAAATTATACCTCGAAAGCCCAGACCCATCTCTCCATACTAATTTGTTAGGCAGAAAAGGTTGCATTTTTTTACTCATTTCTCTAATTCCAATTTTTGTAGAGAGAGTATCTGTAAGTACTCCTGCTACGTTTAACAGCAAATGCTCTGCCATAAAATTATCGCTTTCTTGCATCATTACTTTTAGTACAGAATCTTTAGGCACGCTGTAAAATGTTTGTGCAGAAGAAGGCAAAGGAATAGGTTTAATTTCAACAGGGACATGGAGCGTATCTTGAAGTAAACGTTTTAATGTATTATCAGAAAAATAGATGGGTCGAAGCTTTTTGCAATCACCACAATCGCCTAGCTCAACATTAAACAAATTGGCATGCTCCTCTCTGTTAACTCTGTATTTTTCACCTTGATTAAGCCTAATCGAATCTTTAAAAATAGCAGGGCTTATAACTAACTTTTTGGTAACACTATCCACATTAAATTCAATGGAGTTACCATAGATAGGAAACGGAGTGCATTCTTGAGAATAGCCTCCGTTAAAATCGTCCCAGGACCAGCCAGCACCAAACCTCTCTCCTTCGAAATTGTATTTTGACAGATAAATTTTCTGTTGGCTTGCCAAAAACGAGTAGCTTTTGCCTTGTGGTAGTAATGGGTTTAAAAAACTGGGGTCAGCTAACCCCCAAACTAGCAAAGCCGTATCTGTTTCTATGTATTTAAAGGCAGGAATACTATCAGGTAACACAGCATTGGCCGCATACAACGTATATACTTTGGTATTAGAAGCGGGTGTAAAATACCGGTCGCTTTTATAGTCTATCAATACCTTATTGGTGGCTGGGTCAAGTAAATAAAAACCAGCATTATATTGATACTTAGACTCTAGCTCTATAATCGATTTTTGAATAGAAGAACAGCCTACCATAAATGGGAGTAGCACTATGACAACTATGCGAAAAATTTTCATTTTACAATAGTAAGGCTTAAAGCCCTTAGCCTGAACTATTCATAAACATTTTGTTTTTTACTACAAAACTGACTATATGCTTAAAAAAAGTAATACCTTAAATCCGCAAGGAAAATCTATTACAAGCCATAATATGATGTCATTCACCTAGATTGAGCGATTCAGTGGAGATGAGAAGTGCTAAGAGACTGAGAGTAATCCCGATAATTTTCGGGAACAAAAAACACAGGAACACCTAGCCTGA
>CAZZML010000096.1:0-9238 GCA_964654735.1 uncultured Roseivirgaceae bacterium
ATTAACTTTTGCTTTTAAACTTCTTATAGTTCTCTTCATTAGCAAAGTAATATACGGCTCCTGTTTCCTCAGAAGCTAAAACAATATAAGCCTCCACTTTATCTACTTTTTCATGGGTAAGAGGGTCTATGCCATACCTGTACTGATCAGAATTTTGCAATTTATCTACACACATTTCGCAGCAGCCATAGTATATTTTATTGCCAACAGGTACCGGAAATTGTTTCCTTCCCATAAAGGCATCGTTTACCATGCAAACCAGTTCTGTAGAAAGGCGTGGGTCTGTGCTGGCTACCGGAGGTGGTGCCGGTGAATCGTGGGGCAGTTTGGTAACAGCCAGTTCTGAAACAGCATTAGTTGCCTCAGTGGTTGATTTCTCTGAATTTTGACATGAGAGTTGAACCAAACTTATGCCTAAAATAAAAAGTAGTGATTTTAAAATTGTTGGTTTCATGTGTTTATAGTTTTTCACCGCAAAGGCGCAAAGAAAATCTCTTATGTGCCCGGATTGCAGTATTGGTTTTATAATTTATAAATTTAGTGCCTGAGAAGAGAGCCGTATTTCATTAACCTAACCTTTTTTACAACCCTCTCTCAGGATTTAATCATTGATACTTTTAATTTAATACCTCTTTGGTAGAACCGCATGTAAGCATCATACTGCCATAGTATGGGTTTTTAACCTCATCGCTATTGTTTAACCAACCTGATTTTGCCATTGGGCAATACTGAAAATAAACCGTTTCGCCTACACCAAATGCTTTCACCGATTTGTACAACCCATCAGAAACACTGGCATACAACTTGCGTTGTTCTTTGATGTTATCCGATTCATTAATAGCTTTTAACCCTTCATTTATGGTTTTCATATAACCCATCCATGCCATGTGTGCCTCTTCTTTAAGCAGGCTCATATCCACATTTTTCATGGTGGCACTCATAGCAGCCGATTTTGATTTAACAGCATCAGCATCACCTTCAACAAATGCACTATTAAGTACTAAACCAGCCTGATAAACAGCATTAAGTTGCTTCTGAAAATCAGCACTTGTTTTAGAAAGCTTTATCTGAGCATTTTTATGGTTCATGTTTTTTTCATCATGGTTCATATCATGATGCGAATGATCTTGTGCCATAACTCCCAGAGGTAAGATCATAACCCCTATAACGAATTTTAAAATTTGATTTTTCATGTTGTTTTACTTTAGTATGTTAGATTTATTTTATTGTTTCTTTTGTTTCTCCACAGGTAAGCATTGCTTCTCCGTAATATGGGTTTTTGATTTCAGATTCTTTGCTTAACCAAAAAGCACCTTCGCCATCTCTGGCCATTGGGCAAAACTGGTAATACACATTTAGCCCTGTTACATCAAACATTTTAATGGTTTTATAAACCGCATCTGTTAAATCGGCAAAGGCCAATCTTTGTGTTTCTATATCTAAAGAAGCAATGATTTTATCCAGGTTGCTATCAATAGGCTTTTTCATATCCATCCACATTATATGGTTATCGCCTTTTAGCAATGCCATATCAACCTTGGTCATTGTGGTTTTCGCTGATTTTGCTTTAGCCGCTGCATCTTTAACATCCGTAGCTACAAAAGCATCTTTTAAGGTTAAATAAGAGGTAACTACACCTGAAATCTGCGCTTTAAACTTAGGGGCAACTTCCATATTCATTTTCATAGGTGTTTCCTTTTTAGCATCTTCCTCCTTCGTTTCCTTTTCTTCCTTTTTGGAGTCTCCACCCATATCCATTCCGGCCATGCCTCCCATAGATTGTTTGCCTCCAGTTGGATTCATCATGCTTTTTTCTCCTTTGAGTTGTGCCGCTGCATCAATTTTAAATACACCATTTGTGGCAACCAGTTCACCATCATTTAGCCCTTCCAGTACCACATAGGAATCACCTGCATCGGCCCCCAGCGTAATTTCTGTAAACCTGAACATATTTTGATGATTATTTGTACGTACATATACTACCGCCTTTTTACCGCTCCATAAAACGGCAGACTTAGGCACAAGCAACTGATCTCCACCCGGCAACATTGTTTTTAACGAGCCAGAGGCTAGCATTTCTGGTTTTAGTAAATTTTTCGAATTATTTAACTCTGCACGAACACCTGCAACCCTTGACTTGGGGTTTAACACAGGATCGATAAATGTTACAGTACTTTCAAATACCCTGTTGGGGATGGATTTGATTTTAAATTTGATTTTATCTTTAAGTTTTATCCACGGAATATCGTTTTCGTAGGCATCAAACATTATCCATACATGGCTCAGGTCAATAATTTCAAAAAGAGAGGTTCCTTCTTTTACATAATCGCCCAACGAAACCATTCGCATGGTAACTGTACCTGTTAAGGGTGAAAGCACATCAAAATAGAACTTTACATTCCCGGAATTAGCTATCTCATCAATTTGCTTTTCGCTTAAATCCCAAAGTTTAAGTTTGTTGCGTGCAGCCTTATAATAGCCAGGGTTGGTTTCCTGAAACTTATATGCTTCAAACAGCTCTCGCTGGGCTGTAACTAACTCAGGTGAATATATTTGCGCTAGTACCTGTCCTTTTCTAACTTTTTGACCTGTAAAGTTTACATAAAGCTTCTCTATCCTTCCAGAAAACCTTGATGTTAATTCAGAAATTCTACGCTCATCTGCCATCACTTTACCTGGCAGGTAAATTTCTTTATAAGGAGCTTTCCTTTCTACTGGTGTTGTAGATACCTCTGCGATTTTCATTGCTGAGTTAGAGAGTTTTACCGTATAATCACCATCACCACTATCTTCTCCATCATCTGTATCCATAGGTACAAGCTCCATCCCGCATATAGGACAATCGCCAGGCTTCTCCATTTTAATTTGGGGGTGCATGGCACATGTCCATAATGTTCCCGGAGCATGCTCCATAGTGCTATGGTCTTCAGCTAATATCTTCGTATCACCTGCACTACCACCAAATATCAAACTACCGGTAACAGTACCGATAATAAAGATAATCACGAGGGATACCAGGAGGTGATTGGACACCCATTCTTTAATTAGATTTAATATATTATTCATAATCCTAATTGTTTATATTTTAATATTTTTATTTCTTTCCGGTTAAATAGGTAATAAAGGCAACGGCTGTATTCTGGTCAGCACGTGCCTTTTCTATCTCAAGTTCATACATAAGCTTTTGACGATCCATACGAAGTACTTCTTCAAAATCTTTACCCATAGTAGTAAACTCAGCAAGTAAAATATCGAGCGACTGGTTGGCCAACCTTGTTAAATAGGTATAAAGTGCCACCCTGCGTTGCGAGTCCAGGTAATCTCTGTATCCTTTTTCAAGTTCAGTATTCAACCGGTTAAGCTTGTCTTCTTTTTGCTGAGCTACTGATGTTTTAAGTAGCTCCTTCTCACTTACCATTGCTTTATATTTTTTGCGGTAAAGGGGTATTTGTACTCCAATTTGAGGAAAAATAAAAGCGTCTTGCCCGTTGCCCGAAAAATCGGGTACATCATTCCTTTTACCCACGTTGGTATAAGCCACACCAAGGCTAAATGAGGGAAGTCCCATTTTTCGAGCTACCTCAATCTCGCTGTTTAATGCTCCCATTTCAAAGTCAAGCTTTCTTAAACTTGGGTTTTGAACAATAATTGAATCAAGTAAGACTGCTTTAGTCTCCTCAAAATCAACAGTTAACAGCGTATCAGGTATTTCAATTGTTAGTATAGAATCTACATTCAACAGTTCAATAAATTCTGCCAAAACAGGTTCCCGGGTATCTTCAAGATATTTCAGCTCATTATCAAGCTCGGCTAAATCCATTTCAACCCTAAGTAAATCAACGGCACTGCCGGTTCCTGCCTCCAGCCGTACATTGGCCAGTCCTCTGAAAGACTCCAGCAACTCTATGTTTTCATTAGTAATTCTAATAGCTGCTTCGAGCACGTAAAATTCGTAGTACGTGGATCGAACATTAAAAAACAGCCTGTTACGCTCATCTTCAAATATTTCGAACCTGCTTTTTGCAAGTTGTGCAACCGCATTTTCCTGCTCGCCAAGCTGGCCAAACCAGGGAAATGCCTGGCTTATGGCCACTCCGGCCGTTGTGGGGCCAACCCGTGTTTCGGTAGGGCTGGCAAAAATGCTAAAAAGCACTTTGGGGTCTGGCAATGCTTTTGCCTGTGGCAATCGTTCCATTGCTGCCAAGTACTGGTTAAATATTGATTTTAACAGAGGATTATTCTCCGCTGCAATCTCTAAATATTTATCCAACGGGTTGGTTACAGATATTGTATCATCTGAACTAACCTGTTGCTGCGCCAACACCACCTGCATACCACAAAGCATACTAAGCAGTATTACACTTATATATATATTATTTTTCATTTTACTCTTTAGTTTTAAGTTGTTTGGTAACCACGCGCTCCTGCCACATGCTATAAAGCACAGGTACTACAAACATGGTCATTACCTGGAGCAGCATCCCTCCAAAAGATGGTATTGCCATGGGTACCATAATATCCGCACCTTTTCCTGTAGAGGAAAGTACGGGTATTAGTGCAATAACGGCTACCGCAGCGGTCATCATTGCAGGGCGAACCCGGTTTATGCCAGCATGTAATATAGCCGTACGAACCGCTTCTACTGTATGAGGCTTTTCCTTTTCAAAGGTTTGCTTAATGTAAGTCCCCATAATTACCCCATCATCAGTAGCTATACCAAATAAGGCTATAAAGCCTACCCAAACAGCCACACTCAGGTTAATGGTGTGCATTTGAAAAAGATTACGCATTTCTACATCTGCAATAGAGAAATTCATAAACCAATCCTGCCCATAAAGCCAAATCATAATAAACCCTCCGGCAAAGGCTACAAATATTCCCGAGAATACCATCAATGTAGGCTGTACTTTACCAAACTGAAAATACAGAATCATAAAAATGGCTATTAACGATATAGGTACTACGATGGCCAATCGCTTGGTTGCCCGTATTTGGTTCTCGTAATTACCGGTAAATTTATAAGTTACATTGGGTGGCAGCATAAATTCGCCACTTGCCATTTTTGCCTCAATAAAGCGCTGTGCGTCTTCTACAACATCTACTTCTGCAAAACCTGCTTTTTTATCAAATATTACGTAACCATTTAGAAAAGTATCCTCACTCTTAATTACCTGTGGCCCTCTGCGGTAAGTAATTGTGGCTAACTCTGCCAGTGGAATTTGTGCTCCTGAAGGTGTGGGTATCAGAACCTTTTTTACATCTTCGGGGTTATCCCTAAATTCACGCGCATACCTAACACGGATTGGAAACCTTTCTCTGCCTTCGATAGTAGTTGATAACTGAATGCCTCCAATGGCAACTTCAATAGTGTTCTGAATATCTTTCATGGTTAATCCGTATCGTGCTATTTCATCGCGGTCAACATCAAATTCAAGGTAGGGTTTACCAACAATTCTATCGGCAAAAACAGAAGACCTTTCAATACTGGGCACCTGCTGTAACATTTTTTCCAACTGCAATCCTACTTCTTCAATTGTTTCCAAATCAGGACCAAAAACCTTGATGCCGATGGGTGCCCGCATACCTGTTGAAAGCATAATATTTCTTGTTTCAATAGGCTGTAGTTTTGGAGCTGAAGTTACACCTGGTATTTTAGCTGCTTTTATTATTTCCTGCCATATATCGTCCACGTTTTTAACATGGGATCGCCACTGCCTGAAATATTTGCCATTTTTTTTATCCTCTACCAAATGCTCCCTTTCTATCAGGCGAAATTCATCTTCTTTAGGGTTATAGAATGAACCATCATGTACAACAAAGGCATCATCATCGTTTACTTTGAAACGAATCCGGTGGCCGTTTTCATCAACCATGTATTCCTCTTTGTAAAGAATTGTATTTTCAAACATTGAAATAGGTGCAGGGTCAAGGGCCGAATTTACACGTCCCCATTTTCCAACTACGGATTCTACTTCGGGTATTGCAGCTACATAGGAGTCGAGCTTACGGATAACATCAATATTTTCTTCAATACCTGAGTGCGACATAGTGGTTGGCATCAGCAAGAAAGAACCCTCGTTTAAAGAGGGCATAAACTCTTTGCCAATACCAGGCATTTTCTTACTTAAATATTTCCAACTATCGGTTTGTTGTATATCCCAGCTAACTGCATTGGCACCGATGCCAACAAAGCCAAACATTTTGTTAAATCCCTGCCACGTGGTAATACCAAATACCACGACAAATATTGGAACAGATAAAAATGTCCATTTATTTCGCAAACACCAGGCTAGCATTATCGGATAAAAGTGTACAATCATTAAAAGAAAACCGAGAATGGTTGATATTAAGGCTAAACCAAAAATGTAGTTTATAAATAAACTGTTTTGCGCACCCAATGGCATCCAAGCCTTAACTAGAAAGTAAACCATGGTCATCAGAATGACGATTGTATTTATACGGTTTGTCCATGCTTTGTACTTTTCGGGCATTTTGGATTCGAAAAAATTGTTTATTCCAAATAGAATTAAAGCAATAGATGGCAAAACACTTGAATACAGGATAAGAAAAGTTACGCCAAGACCGGCAATAATAATCGCCCAAATTCTTTTCGACTTTTCTTTATCAAACCGGATAGAAAAAACCGTGTGAGACAAGGCGGGTATCAAAATCAAGCCCAGAACCAATGCCCCTAACAAAGCAAAGGTCTTGGTAAACGCCAATGGCTTAAAGAGTTTTCCTTCCTGAGCTTCCATAGCAAACACGGGTAGAAAACTTACGATGGTGGTAGCTAGAGCCGTCATTATAGCTGATGCTACTTCTACAGATGCATCATAAATTACTTTTAACAGTGCAGCTCCTTTTACGCCTTCGTTTTCAGGCATTTCGAGATGCCGGACAATGTTCTCTACAAAGATCACCCCGACATCTATCATGACCCCTATGGCAATGGCAATTCCAGAAAGTGCCACTACGTTTGCGTCCACACCAAAATATTTCATGGTGATGAAAGTCATTAGTACAGCCACGGGTAAAATACTGGAGATAATAATAGATGCCCGAATATTCATTACCAATACAATTATTACAATTATACTAATGAGTATTTCATGCTCCAGTGCTTCTTCCAGTGTCCCCAGCGTTTCTTTTATAAGCCCTGACCTATCGTAAAAAGGAACAATGGTTACTTTAGAAACGGTGCCATCAGCCAGGGTTTTAGAAGGCAACCCTGGAGAAATTTCTTCAATTTTTTTCTTTACATTTTGAATAACCTCTAATGGGTTTGCCCCATAACGCGATACAACTACTGCACCGGTAGCTTCAGCACCTCCTTTGTCGAGTCCTCCCCTTCTTGTAGCTGGTCCAAAATTTACATGGGCTACATCTTTAATGCGAATAGGCGTATTGCCATGCACAGTAACTACTGCTTTTTCCAGATCATCGAGGTTCTTTATATACCCAAGCCCTCTTACCAGATATTCCGCACGGTTAAATTCCATTGTACGGGCACCTACATCCAGATTGCTTTTACGTACCGCATTCATAATTTGCGCCACAGTTACGTTGTATTCGCGCATGGCATCAGGGTCGATGTCCACCTGATATTCTTTTACAAAACCACCTATGGCAGCAACTTCCGATACCCCTTTGGCAGAGGTAAGTGAATAGCCAATATAGAAATCCTGCAAAGTCCTCAATTCCTGTGGATCCCACCCTCCAGCAGGCTCACCCGTTTCGGGGTTTCTGCCTTCCAAAGTGTACCAAAATATTTGCCCGAGTGCAGTGGCATCAGGGCCGAGTGCTGGTTTTACTTCGGTAGGTATGGTTCCAGCAGGTAAAGAGCTTAGTTTTTCAAGTATCCTTGTCCTGCCCCAGTAAAATTCGATGTCGTCTTCGAAGATTAGGTAAATAGTTGACAGCCCAAAAATGGAACTACTTCGTATCGTTTTTACCCCTGGTATACCTAATAAGGCTGTAGTAAGTGGGTAGCTAATCTGATCCTCAATATCCTGAGGCGAACGACCCACCCAGGTGGTAAATACAATTTGCTGGTTTTCGCCAATATCAGGAATGGCATCTACTGGTACCGGATCGCGCGGAAACCAGTCCATTTTCCAGTTAAAGGGTGCAACTGAAATTCCCCACCCAATAAAAATCAGAATAATAAGGCCAGTAACCAGTTTATTCTCGAGGAAAAACTTTATAAAATTATTTAACATAATATTTTATTTAATATTAGAATTAACCTTAGCAGATTTATGCAAGCGATCTGTTTTACAATAATCGCCTGATTAAAAGCTTAGGTAAAATATAAAATTAGTCTTCGTGATTGTGCGCTCCGTCTCCACTTTCTTCGACCTCGTTGAGAACAAGAGCCATTCCGCATTTAGAACATTTATCACCTTCTTCACCCATCTCTTCGGGGTGCATTGGGCAAGTGTAATTGGCAGCAGTTACTTTATCAGGGCTATGCTCGCCCATATCGTGCTGCTCAGTAGATTCAGATTGGTTTGAATTGCCGGAACCACAACTTGTTACTAATGTGCTGCCAGCTAAAAATGCAATTGCTATTCCTAACGTTATTATTGAAATTTTCATTTTCTTTAAGTTTTATAGTATGAAATTTTAATTATAGATTTTTTCAAGACGTTAAACTCATTAATGTCCTGACCGGTCAAAAAAAGACCTGATACTAATAATTAAAACCTAAAGAAGGAATGATTGAACCTTTGTATAAATATTAGGTTCAGAAGGGGGCGGATTGGCATCCGCATAAAATTTAGGAGTGAAGTTTTTCTCTAATTGATTGGATACAAGTGCAAAAAATGAAGCAGCAATCCAATCAAAAGATGGAGCTATTTCAAAATTAAGTACTAAAGAAACTATTGGGCTATCTACATCATAATGCTGATGTTCATCGGAGCATGCACCCTCTTCCATTGGCATTTCCGGGCCGCAGGCATCTTCCCCTCCATGCGGAAGAATAGAAGTGGCAACCAATTCACTATCACAGTAGTGTTTATGTACCGTTACGCCAATGGTTGATACCATTAATAATGCTGCAAGCGATATGGAAAGTAGCTTTTTCAAAATTTACTCTGCAATAGTAACGAGTTTTAAAAGTTAATTGTTAATGAAATTAAAGAAATAATTTATAATTTATTGGAAAATCGCTCAAAACCATAAATCTGCACCCCTCTAGGGGATTGTTTTGAAAGTCAGTAACTTATCACCATTA
>CAZZML010000097.1:0-9168 GCA_964654735.1 uncultured Roseivirgaceae bacterium
CCAACATCCAATCAGTATTCTTCTTTACTTTTGCACCCGATTAATATTGGGTTAAATTTTTTTAGAATATGCAATTAAGCGAGCAAGAATTAGTACGTAGAAATGCTAAACAGCAACTTGAGCAATTAGGAATCAATCCTTATCCATCGGAATTATACCCTGTAACACATTACGCAAGTAATATTAAACAGGCTTTTGATGAATCTAAGGCAGATGAATTCAAAGAAGTTACGCTTGCAGGCCGCTTAATGAGCCGTAGAATTATGGGCTCTGCTTCGTTTGCTGAACTACAGGATTCTAGTGGCCGTATCCAGTTTTATGTGCGTAGAGATGACATTTGCTCAGAGGAAGATAAAACCTTATACAATACGGTGTTCAAAAAACTTCTTGACATCGGAGATATTATAGGCATAAAAGGATTTGTTTTTAAAACACAAGTGGGAGAAACTTCTGTTCATGTAACAGAGCTTAAAGTGCTCACTAAATCGTTAAAACCATTACCAATTGTTAAAGAATCTACTGATGGGGAAGGCAATAAGCAATTGCACGATGCGTTCACCGATCCTGAAATGCGTTACCGTCAACGTTACGTTGATATGATTGTGAACCCTGAAGTACGTGAAATTTTTAAGCAGCGTACCAAAGTGGTGAATACCATGCGAAACTACCTTGCCGAAAAGGATTACCTAGAAGTGGAAACTCCTATTTTGCAACCGTTGTATGGAGGTGCCGCTGCAAGGCCGTTTAAAACCCATCATAATACCTTAGATATGACATTATATCTAAGAATTGCCAACGAACTTTACCTTAAAAGGTTAATTGTGGGTGGTTACGATGGCGTTTTTGAGTTTTCTAAAGATTTTAGAAATGAAGGGATGTCAAGGTTCCATAACCCTGAGTTTACTCAAGTAGAGCTTTACGTAGCTTATAAAGATTACAACTGGATGATGAATTTGGTGGAAGAAATGATTGAGCGTGTAGCGCTCGAATTGCATGGAACCACCAAAGTACAAGTAGGAGAAAATGTAATTGATTTCAAACGACCTTGGAAACGATATACTATGTTCGAAGCAATTGAGCATTTTACAGGCATTGATATATCTGAAATGGATGAAGCAGCACTGAGATCTACCGCAACAAAATTGAATGTGCCTATTGATGAATCCATGGGAAAAGGGAAGTTGATTGACGAGATTTTTGGCGAGAATTGTGAGGCGCAATTGATTCAACCCACTTTTATTACGGACTACCCTGTAGAGATGTCGCCTTTGGCTAAAAAACATAGAGACAAGGAAGGCTTGGTAGAGCGATTTGAAGCCATTGCCAATGGCAAAGAAATTTGTAATGCATTCTCAGAACTAAACGACCCTATTGACCAGCGTGCCCGATTTGAAGAGCAGTTAGAATTGGGCAAGCGTGGTGATGACGAAGCCATGGTGCTTGATGAAGATTTCCTTAGAGCCATAGAATATGGTATGCCTCCTACGGCAGGTTTAGGTATTGGAATAGATCGTTTATCCATGATCATGACCAACTCCAATTCCATACAAGATGTTCTGTTTTTTCCTCAAATGAAACCTGAGAAGAAGCAAACAGTGGTACTAACGGATGATGAAAGCTTAGTATTTGAGATTCTTCAAAAGAATACAAAAATGGAGTTGAATGAACTTAAAGAATCTGTTGGGTTAAGTAATAAAAAATGGGATAAAGCCATTAAAGGCTTAACAGCCAGTAAACTAGCCAAAGTAACTAAAACGGATAATGCGTTAGAAGTAGAGGTGGTTTAATTACATTACACTCCCTAAAATAACAGAGATTCTTCTGGCACAACCATCAGAATAACGTTAGAAATTAAAACTATCGGAGGCATTTCGCTTCTTAGAAAGCTTTAAATCTTGTAATAAAGATGATTTTGCTTTAATGGTGAAATTATAGGATTGGTAACGACCAAAAGGAACCCAACTTAGTGTCATATCCCAACAATGTAAGTCTCGTACAACATTAAATCGTGCTTCGGTAAATTTTTTATTTTCAAAATCGTACCCTGATTGATAGGTTAATTTCCATTTTTCCGTAATACTTATATCCCCATTAAATCGAAGCGATTGTGTAACCTTGCCCTCGTCAAA
Source organism: uncultured Roseivirgaceae bacterium (assembly GCA_964654735.1). Lineage (GTDB taxonomy): Bacteria > Bacteroidota > Bacteroidia > Cytophagales > Cyclobacteriaceae > JAKISE01. Next base: position 2,130 of record CAZZML010000097.1, read on the forward strand.
GCCTTTTCTTGTAAAGTTTACATTATAGGTTAAGCGTACACTCCAGGGAATGTTAAAATCAACATATAAATCAGGGTTTGCGATAAACTCATTTAACTCCGCTTCTTCCTTTGCAGAATTAGTGTTTACATTATCAGTTCCCATGCCCATATTTCTACCAGAACTAGCATTTACTCCCCCTTTCTTACTTCCTTGAAATCCCGTATTCATAGCTATGTTAAATTGTGAAAACCGACCCAATCCCTGTCCGTTATTCCAGGCAAATTGATCGAGTTTAACTTGATGCACCTTTTGGTTCTCTCCGCCCTCATCTGTAATGCTATCTAACTGATAAATATAAGGATCTATAGAACTATTAAAATTAATACTGAGACCAGTAGTTTTAATCGATTTGCTTAATTCTTTATTTTTGAGCAGGTCAGTGGTGGCTCGAAAGGAGATGTTAGAAAGCTTGAATTTTTCAGCAGCCAAATTATAGCTTGTACTCACACCAAAATTTCTAAGTATCGCAATTTTTTGGGCTTTGTTAGTAGTGTCGCTTCGGCTTTTATATTTCATTTCCAAAGTATTGGTTATGCTTAACGAAATACTTGAACTTTCTCCAATTCCTGGCCCTTGCCCATAGACAAAACCTGAATATCTCGAAAATTGCTTGGTGGCTCCTGTACTGTCAACTTGTACCGTTTGATAATAATCGAATTTTTCATCTCCAAAATCTGGCCGGTAGGAGTAAGAAATTGAAGGAGTCATCATATGCCTGATGGCTTGTACTCCATACTCTCTATTAAACATTACTGTTCCATATATTCTTGTATTAAGAGAAGCACTGGTGCTATACGACCGAATAGCATTAAACCCTTTTATCGTATCAATTTCCACTTCCTTTAATTGATTGTTATAGCTATAGTCTAATTTTTTAAAATACCATATCTCATCATAATTAACAGCAGGACTTATGGTAAAATGCTTAAGCATTTTAAATGAAGCGGACAGTGGAATATTATGTTTTACTCCATTTGACCCTTGACTGAGCAGAAAGGGGATAGTTTCGGAATTTATGTCGAATATAGAATCTACTGAAGTTTGTCCTCCTGGCACTAGAAGGGCTCCCTCATCATCAAAAATATCTTCAGTTGTTACAGGCACTGTTAAGCGATTGGTGGCTTTATTAGTTGCTGCCATAGCATACCTAAAATTTATTTTTTCATACCATCTATTTCCCGTGCTTCCTTTTCTTTTAAACGGATAAATGTTTTGCATATTAAAGGTTAAATCGGGTAATAGCAAATCTGCCTGTTTAGTATTTAAATTCTGATTAAAACGACCACTTATACCCATACTAAAAGGTGTTCCAGCAAATGTTTTGGAGTAATTTACTGAGGAGCTTAGTGTAGCTCTAATTTGATCGTTTTGATTATTTAGTTGGTTGTTTTTGTTATACGAATTGGTAGCATAATTAATATTGGCACTAAACCTACCTGTTCCTTTAGATACCGGAGTATGCGACCAAACTAGCCTAAAATCATTGGATATATTGTCTTCAAGAGTGGTTTCGTCTTCTTGTTTGAATTTTGAAAATGTTGCGGCAAAATTCCCCCTAAATTTATAACGTACATTATAAGTAGATCTAGCTCTAATTGCCCACCCACCTTTGGTATATAAATCACCAGTTAAATCAAGGTTAATATAATCACTAAAGGCAAAATAATAACCACCATTTTTTAAGTAAAATCCTCTTAAATTTTCTTCTCCAAAATCTGGGAAAATAATACCAGATGTTCTGCTTTGCTGATCGGGGAACATACCAAAGGCAAAACCCAGAGGAGTTGGTACATCATTGATGATCATGTTGAAAGGGCCCGCAATCATTTCCTTATTAGGTATAACCTTTACTTTTCTTGCTTTAATACTGTAGTGAGGGTGAGCCAAATTACAAGTGGTATATAATGTGGTTTGATTAAAAAGTTCCCCATTGGCATTTTTAAAGACCTTGTCAGAATGAATAAAGGCATCACCTTGTGTAGTTACCAAACCTGTAATTGCAGCTTTTTCTGTTTTAAAATTGTATTTTATGTCATTCGTTTCGTAAATCTCGTTGCCATTTTTAAATATTGGTTTCCCTTGTATTTTTCCGGTAGAATCAGCTATGCCATTAGCTTGCATAAAGTTTTCCTCCCAATTGATTGTTATTTCCTGTGCGTCTAATTGTATAGGATCGTAATCGATTATACCGTTTCCATAAATTTTTACATTCTTAGTAAACATATTTATTGTGATGGAATCCTCAGCATTATATTTTACCGTAGTTTTAATGTCGCCTGGTGGTAATTTTGAAACAGAATCTGTTTTCGATATTAAACTTGAATCGGAATTGAGGAGTGGGATGGAGTCTTTGTTCGCTAATAAAGCAGAATCAATTTTCTGTAGAAAGGTAGAATCTTTGATTGATAGTTTAACTGAATCTAGGGCTAAATGAGTAATAGAATCTATATTAGCAGGTATATTTATTGAGGTACTATCAATAAGTACTTGAGAGTTGGCTTGAATATTGAGGATTACGAGTAGAAAAGCCGATAAAGTAAAGGGTTTAAATAAGGCGAAATGGTTCAATTTATTGTGTGTATCCTTCTGATTCTCGGTTTTTTTTAGAAATTTGTGTAAAGATATTTCATTAACGTTGAACATTTGTGGTATGTCAAAATATTTTAGCATCATAGCGCTCTCGGCAATAACCGTGCTAAGCTCCTTTAGTACGCTAAATAAAAGCGTTAATAAGGTGAATAAAGTTGTTATTGATGCAGGACATGGAGGCAAAGACCCTGGTACTCATGGAGATGTATCTAAGGAGAAAGATATTGCTTTAAAGATTGCACTTAAACTTGGTAAAACTATTAACGAATACTTGCCAGATGTGGAGGTGATTTATACACGTAATAATGATAACTTCGTTGAGTTAGAAGGAAGGGCATACATTGCTAATAAAAATGGAGCTGACTTATTTATTTCAATACACTGTAATGCGGTTTCTAATAATACCATATACGGAACCGAAACCTATGTAATGGGGTTAGATAAAGTGGGAGGAAACATGAGGGTGGCAAAAAAGGAAAATGCCGTTATACTACTGGAAGAAAATTATGAGGAGAAGTATGATGGGTTTGATCCAAATTCTGTTGAAAGCATGATCTTGCTCACTTTAAGCCAACATGCCTATCATGAAAAAAGCATAGAACTGGCAGCAAGAATTGAGCAACAGTTTAAAGAAAGAGCAGGGCGAAAAAGCAGAGGGGTTAAAATGGGTCCATTTTGGGTGTTATGGCGCACCTCAATGCCAAGCGTATTAGTAGAAACAGGCTTTTTAACAAACTCAAAAGAAGAACTAGACTTGAACGATCCTTTAAAACAGGAATACATTGCTTCGGGTATATTTAGGGCATTTAGAGACTACAAAGAGGCAATAGACGCATCCAATTAAATATAAATGGCGATATCTAAAGAAGTAAGAGTTGGTGCATTTGCAATTTTTGCAATTACAATTATGTACCTCGGGTTTAATTATTTAAAGGGAGTTGATTTTCTGTCGAACACAAGTAAATATTATGTTATTTACGAAGATGTAGCAGGACTTACAAAATCTAACCCCGTAAAAATTAGTGGTTATAGTGTGGGTCGTGTATCCAATATTAAATTATTGCAAAACAAAAGAAACAAAGTATTAGTTGAACTAGATATTGACTCTAATATTATTTTAGGAGATACAGCCCTTGCTAAACTAAACTCTGATTTATTAGGAGGTGTTTCCATTATTCTATTTCCAGGAAATTTACAAAACCCTATGGAGCCAGGCGATACTTTAAATTCTCGTATTGATCCTGACTTAACTGAACTTTTTAAAGAAAGTGCACAGCCTATATCGGACAACCTGCAGGTTACCATGCGTAAGCTCAATATTTTGTTAGATGATTTATCTGGAAGTGGAGCAGAATTGAAAAAATCATTAGCAAGTTTTACCAAACTATCGGATAATCTTAACGCACGGATTTATGAAAATAGAACCTCGTTAAAAACCACACTGGCAGAGTTTGCTAAACTTTCAAAAAACCTTAACCAAACTATTGTTGACTTAAAGCCAACACTTGATAATTTTAAAGTGCTGTCCGATTCTTTAACTCACCTCGAACTAAATACTACGCTGCAAAAAGTAGATGCTTTATTGGAACACCTAACCGTTACCGCACAAATGTTTCAAAACGATAGCAGCTCTATTGGTAAATTAATGAGCGATGATGAGTTTTATGAATCTATGAATAGAGCAATTTCTAATTTAGACACTTTGCTTGTGCACATGAATGAAAACCCTAAGCACTTCTTTGGTCCGTTAGGTAAGAGTAAAAAGCAAATTGAGAAAGAGGCCAAAAAGCAACAATAATTCAAAAATAGTATATGAATCTAGCCTTTAATAAGAATGAGGACGAGAATAAATTGCTGATTTCTGAACTTCAATCTCGTTTGGCAAAAGTTAAAAAAGGTGGAGGAGATAAACGGATTGATAGCCAGCATAAAAAAGGAAAGCTAACTGCTCGAGAACGGATAGATTACCTCAGAGATACAAATTCTGAGTTTCTTGAAATAGCTGCTTTTGCAGGAGATGGCATGTACCAAGAAGTTGGAGGATGCCCTTCGGGTGGCGTGGTTACGGGCATAGGCTATGTTAGTGGAAAACAATGTGTTATCGTGGCTAACGATGCTACCGTAAAAGCAGGAGCATGGTTTCCGATTACCGCAAAAAAGAATATGCGGGCGCAAGAAGTGTCTATTGAAAATAAGTTACCTATTATTTATTTGGTAGATTCTGCAGGCGTGTTTTTACCTATGCAAGATGAGATTTTCCCAGATAAAGAGCATTTTGGAAGGCAATTTAGGAATAATGCGGTGATGTCTTCTATGGGCATTATACAAGTGGCAGCCATTATGGGTAGCTGCGTAGCAGGAGGTGCGTATCTGCCAATTATGAGTGACGAGGCTTTGATTGTGGACAAAACAGGTTCTATTTTTTTAGCGGGGTCGTATTTGGTTAAATCTGCTATTGGAGAAGTAATAGATAATGAAACTTTAGGAGGAGCAACTACGCAATGCGAAATATCGGGAGTTACCGATAATAAATTCCCTAACGATGAAGCTGCCTTAGACTATATCAAAGACATTTTTTCGAAAATAGGAAAAACCGAAAAGGCGGGTTTTAATCGTGTAAAAGCTCAAAAACCTAAATTAGATGAAAATGAAATATACGGCCTATTCCCTTCGGATAGAACCAAACCTTATGAAATGAAGGAAATCATTAATCGATTGATTGATGAGTCTGATTTTTCTGAATATAAAGCGGAGTATGGCCAAACCCTAATTTGTGGAACAGCAAGGATTAATGGCTGGGCCATTGGTATAATTGCTAACCAGCGGAAGGTGGTAAAAACCAAAAAAGGAGAGATGCAAATGGGGGGCGTTATTTACTCCGATTCGGCAGATAAAGCAGCTCGATTTATTATGAATTGCAACCAACGTAAAATTCCTTTATTGTTTTTGCAAGATGTAAGTGGCTTTATGGTAGGGAGTACAGCCGAACATGGTGGCATTATAAAAGATGGAGCGAAAATGGTAAACGCTATGGCAAATTCTGTTGTGCCTAAGTTTACCATTATTATTGGCAACTCGTATGGAGCAGGCAATTATGCTATGTGTGGTAAGGCGTACGACCCTCGTTTAATATATTCTTGGCCAACAGCTCAAATGGCAGTTATGAGTGGAGCAGCAGCAGCCAATACCTTATTGCAAATAAAAGTTTCATCGGCCAAAGCCAAAGGAGAGGAGCTAACCGAAGAGGAGAAGGCCGAGCAGTTGGCAAAAATCACTAACAAATATAACGAACAATTGAGCCCATATTATGCCGCAGCCAGGCTTTGGGTAGATGGAGTTATTGATCCGCTTGAGACTAGAAAGGTAATTTCAATGGGCATAGAAGCTGCCAATAACGCTCCGATTGAAAAGCCCTTTAATGTAGGCGTAATTCAAACCTAACCAATGGACGTTAAAGAACTAAAAGCCTTAGTTTCTCTTTTGGAGGATGACGAACTTCGACCCCAAATTGAGGAAAAGATATTTTCTATGGGCAATGAAATTATTCCTTTTTTAGAAGAAGAATGGGGTGCTAGTTTTGATGCTTCGGTTCAAGAACGCATTGAAGAAATTGTTCATACGCTTCAGTTTAACTTGCTTAAAGAGCGATTGCAAGAATGGAAAATTAATAAATCGGATGATTTGTTAAGAGGAATGTGGCTAATAGCTACCTACCAATACCCAGATTTAAGCTTAGAAAAACTAACACAAGATTTTGAGCAATTATATTATGAAGTATGGCCTAACTTCGAGCCTGAGGCTCATCCTTATGATCAGGTAAAAGCCATAAGTGGAACTCTTTTTTCGAAACTAAGATTTAAAGCCAATACTGCCAATTTTCATTCACCTGCAAACTCCATGATTAATTCGGTATTGGAGTCTAAACGAGGGAACCCGATTGCGTTGAGTGTAATTTATATGCTTATAGCAAAAAAGCTTAATATGCCTGTGTATGGAGTTAATTTGCCTAATTTCTTTATTTTAACCTATAACGATGAAGAAAAGGACTTGCAGTTTTATATAAATGCCTTTAATAGGGGGTTGATTTTTACCAAACAAGATATTGATCATTATTTGGGGCAAGTAAACATAAATCCTCACCCTAAATTTTACCAAGCCTGTTCGCATACAGATATTATTACCCGAGTACTTCGTAACCTTATTGTCAGTTTCGAAAAGCTTGATGAACACGGAAAAGCAGACGAGGTAAAGCAGTTGTTGGTGTTGTTTGATGCATAACAGGCTATTGAAACAAAACATCAATTTACTATTTTTTCTACAGGACAAAAGGTATTTTTAACGGCTCACCTCTTTTTCCAAGGCTTTTAATCTGCTAATTTCATCTTTTGTTTTCACTAGTATTCATTAA